>JAZNVE010000024.1:0-15188 GCA_045592665.1 Acutalibacteraceae bacterium | reverse complement strand
TTCTTCCGCAGTTTTCGCATTTGATATCGGTAATATCTTCCTGAAGTTGGATTTTCTGACCCTGCATATCGTTCTTTGCTTTTGAAAGAGCGCCCTCAAGGTCGTCGTAGAATTCGCGGAGCATTTCTACATAATTGCATTTGCCCTCATCTATTTCGTCAAGTTTTGTTTCCATAGATGCGGTGAATTTAGTATTAACTATCTTCTGGAAACGGTCCTTAAGAAGAGCGGTTGTAGCACAACCCAGTTCCGTTGCCTTAAGAAGTTTACCGTCGCGTTTAACGTACTCTCTTTTAATAATCGTACTTACAATCGAAGCGTAGGTACTGGGTCGGCCAACACCTGTTTCTTCAAGGGTTTTAATAAGGGATGCTTCTGTGTAATGTGCGGGAGGTTGAGTGAAATGCTGATTACCCGCCAACTCTTTAAGTTTAACAGTTTCACCAACTTTAATCTCGGGGAATGTTCCTGCACTGTCACCGTCATCAACCGCATCCTCATAAAGAGCGGTAAAACCGTCGAATTTTATTGAATAACCGCTTGCAGAGAAAATGCAATAACCATCTGCACCGCTTTTTTCTGCTTTGATTTCAACCTTAATTGTATCCTGTACGCAGGGAGCCATAAGTGAAGCCATATATCTGCACCAGATAAGGTTGTAAAGTTTGTACTGGTCGTTTGTAAGACTCTTCTTAGCAATCTGGGGTGTTATAGCCACGTTAGTGGGTCTTATTGCCTCGTGACCGTCCTGAGCATTTGAACGGGTTTTAAAATATCTGGGTTTATCGGGAAGATATTTGTCACCGTAGTTTGCAGAAATAAATGCGTTTGTTGCGGCTCTTGCCTCTTCGGAAATACGTAAAGAGTCAGTTCTCATATAGGTTATAAGACCGGTTACGCCGTAACCTGCAACCTCAACACCTTCGTAAAGTTCCTGAGCAACCTTCATAGTTTTCTGTGCCTGGAAGTTAAGTTTACGTGATGCATCCTGTTGCATTGATGAAGTTATAAAGGGAGGAGAGGGCTGTTTCTTTCTTGTGCCCTTTTTAACTGAATATGCAGAATAATCTGCACCATCAAGCCTTGCAAGATATGAATCCGACTGTTCTTTATTTTCAATTTTAACCTTACCGTTTTCGTCGGAAGTGAGAGAAGCGGTAAATGTTCTTCTGCCTGATGAGAATTTAGCATCAATTGACCAATATTCCTCCGGATTGAATTTTGAAATTTCATCCTCACGGTCAACAATAAGGCGTACTGCCACACTCTGAACACGTCCCGCAGAAAGACCGCGTCTGATTTTCTGAGAAATAAAGGGGCTAAGGCGGTAACCAACAAGTCTGTCAAGGATACGACGAGCCTGTTGTGCATCAACGAGACCCATATCAACAACCTCGGGGTTGTTTATACCGCGTTTAACGCTCTTTTCGTTAATCTCGTTGAATTTAACACGGTTTTTATCATTTAAATCAAGACCTAAAACTGTTGCAAGATGCCACGAAATTGCTTCTCCTTCACGGTCCGGGTCAGTTGCGAGATACACTGCTTCGCTTTTGCCGACACGTTCTTTAAGGTCCTTGACAAGTTTTTCCTTACCTTTGATAATTGCATACTTGGGAGCAAAGTTGTTCTTTACTTCAACGTTGAGCTTTGCCGCAGGTAAATCCCTGATATGACCCATTGATGCTACAACATCGTAGTCATTTCCAAGATATTTTTTAATTGTCTTTGCTTTAGCGGGAGACTCAACAATAACAAGCTTTGACATTTGCTTCATCCTTTCATTTTCACTATATATGGAAGTTAAAATAATTTATATTTTTTACCCGGCATCTGTTGAACGGCACCGAAAAGTTCAAGCTCCGTCAAGGATGACAGTACAGTATTCATTTTCAAATTTGTGGCTCTGACAATATCATCAATATGCTTTTCGCCATCGCTTAATGCTCCGTAAACTGCTTTTGCATCATCTGAAACACCTTCGGGAGGTATTGATTTTCTTTTAACCTCAGTCACAGTTGTGTTTTCTTTTACGGATTCGGTGACTTTAGGTTTTTGGTTTTTAGGCTTTCTATAATCCACATAGCTTAATTTATTAAGCGGTAAAGATGCCTTTTCAGCATCGTACAAATCACCGTACTTGTATTCGTATTCACTTAAAATATCCTCTGCAGAAAATACCGGCTTAGCACCGTTTTTTATAAGATGATTTGTTCCGTCAAAAGAGGAACGAACAATATCTCCAGGCACCGCAAAAACATCCTTGCCCTGTTCAAGAGCACGGTCCGCAGTAATAAGTGACCCGCTTTTCACCCCTGCCTCGATAACAACTATACCTAACGTTGTACCCGAAATGAGCCTGTTTCTTATGGGAAAGCTTGCTCTTGAAGGCGCTGAAAAGGGTTGATATTCGGAAAATAACGCACCGTAACGGGTTATGGCACGTCTTAAGGGAGCATTTTCTTTAAGATAATTGTAGGAAAGACCGCAACCCAAAAACGCAAAGGTGCGACCCTTTGCAAGCATTGCACCTGCGTGGGCTTCGCTGTCTATACCCAAAGCACCACCGCTTACTACCGTGGCGCCCGCCTCAGCCAATCTGTAAGAAAGCTTCTGTGCGGTTTCTATGCCGTAGGTACTGGCATTTCTTGTACCTACTATGCCTATGGATAACTCATCTTTAATAACGGAGCAGTCGCCCAATCCGTAAAGCACCAAGGGCATATCAGAAAGGTTTTTCAGTCTATCGGGGTAGCCGATATTGTCGGGAGTTAAAATAGTGTAACCTTTTGCGCGGCACTCTTTAAACACAGCCATTGTCTGGGATGGTGTTGAATTTTTAAGGGCATTTATGCGTTTTTCGGTAAAAAGCCCTGATAAGCGCCATTCTTCTGACCCGGCTAAATAAAGCCTTTCCGGAGTTTCAAAGTATGAGAGAATATCGGCAGTATTCGCACCTGCGCCTAAAGCCGTTTGTAACCATATCCAATACTCTGTGGGACAAACACTCATCTCATCATTTCCCAAATTAGAATTGAAGCTGCTGCTGCAGCATTAAGGGATTCTGCCCTACCCTGCATAGGGATGGTCACGGGTGTACAGACATTACGGGTTTCATCCGTAATACCGTTACCCTCATTGCCTATTACCGAAACAACACCGCCACTCATATCGGCTTGAGTTATTTTCAAAGCGGAGCTGTCGGGGACACCTGCGTAAATTTTCATTCCGTTTTCGTAAAGAACCGAAAGATACGAAGGTAAATTATCAACCTGAATAATATCAAGTCTGAAAAGCGAGCCCATTGCCGACCTTTGGGACTTAGGATTATAAATATCGCAACCGCCACTTACAATAACACCATCAAGTCCGACAGCTTCGGCTGTTCGCACAACTGCACCGAAGTTTGACGGATTTGTTACATTCTCTAAGGCAATATATTTCCCATTGTATTTTATTTTACCTATATTTGTATTTTTGTCAAGCATTTTGCAAACACAGAAAACCCCCTGGGGATTCTTTGTGTCACCAAGCTTTTCCGCCACCTCGTCGGATATTAAAAAAGTTCGCTCCGCGCATTTTTCGATGGAGCTTATATACTCGGAATATTTATCAATCGCGTTATCAGTGACGTAAAGTTCCTTTATTGTCACAGAGCTTAAAGATGCATCGGCGCAGAGCCTTGCACCCTCAATAAAAAACAGACCTTCATTCTTCCTGAAACTGTCTTTTTCGCGTAATTTCACCGCAAATTTAACACGGTCATTGTTTTTACTGGTGATTTTTTCCGTAACAATTCCTCCTGTTTAAAAACATCTAACGCCCGACCGATTAACGGTCGGGCGCAATTAGCGATTATTAAAGGGCTGCTTTTGCCTTTTCTACAAGCGCTGCAAAACCTTCGGGATCTGCGATAGCAATCTCAGAAAGCATTTTTCTGTTAAGCTCAATACCTGCTTTTTTGAGGCCGTTGATGAATGTTGAGTAGTTGATATCATTCATTTTGCAAGCAGCAGAGATTCTTGTAATCCAGAGACGACGGAAATCTCTCTTTTTCTGTTTACGGCCGATATATGCATAGTTACCGCTTTTCATTACTGCCTGTTTTGCAGTTTTGAAGAGCTTGCTCTTTGAGCCGTAGTAGCCTTTAGCGAGTTTAAGAACTTTATTTCTTCTTTTGCGAGTCATCATCGCACCTTTTATACGTGCCATTTTAAGTTACCTCCGTTTACCGTTAATAGCGTTAATTATTTGTAAGGAATAAGACGTTTAATCTGCTTCTGATTTGTGACGTCTGCAACATTTGTCTTACGAAGACCTCTTTTACGTTTTGTTGTCTTCTTGGTAAGGATGTGTGACTTATTGGCATGAGCACGGATGGGCTTACCGTTTTTAGACATTTTGAAACGCTTTTTAGCACCTGAATGAGTTTTAATTTTGGGCATAATAAATCCTCCTTAATTTTGCGATTACTTAGATGACTTGGGAACAAGGAACATAAGCATTGAACGACCTTCGAGTTTTGCAGCCTTTTCAACTGAGCCTGTTTCTGAACAAGCATCTGCAAAGCGTTGCATAACGTCGATACCGAGCTCGGTATGAGCCATCTCTCTGCCTCTGAAACGAATGGACACTTTAACCTTGTTGCCGTCACGCAAGAAGCGTAATGCATGGTTTACTTTAGTGTTGAAATCGCCTGTGTCAATATTCAAAGATAAGCGAACCTCTTTGATTTCCATAATCCTTTGGTTCTTTTTAGCTTCCTTTTCGCGCTTTGCCTGTTCAAAACGGAACTTTCCGTAATCCATAATTTTACATACGGGCGGGTTTGCGCCGGGAGCAATTTTAACAAGGTCAAGATTGCTTTTTTCTGCTAATGAAAGAGCCTCTTTTGCTGACATAATGCCAATCTGCTCACCTGTTGCAGAAATAACTCTGACTTCTTTATCTCTGATTTCCTCGTTGATCTGATTTTCCTTGCTGATACCTAAGCACCTCCAAAAAATATTAAAAGCTTGAACGGAAAATTCCGTTCAAGCTCAATAGCGCACTTAGACACCGAAAAAACCTTAAGCTATTGACCAAACAATACTTCTCGCTTGGTGAGAACGGAACAGTTCTGCTTTATTGCTCAAATATAATAACAGCATTTTTCGGGTTTGTCAAGTGTTTTTTTAATTGTTTTCGTCAGCGTTATTCGCGTCATCCTCGGGGGTGTTGTTAACAGCTGAATTTTCAGTAGATTCCTGTGTTTCGGTGTGAGTTTCAGCGGTAGTTGCCTGAGTTGTTGTTTCGTATTCACCGTAGTAATAAAGAATTATTTTATCCGTAGCGGAAAGTCTGCCGTCGGAGGGTATTTCTTTCCAATCGGATGAATCCTCATCAACGTAAACCACACGGTTAACCTTGTTGGATTCCGAGTCGCTTGTTGCGACACTACTCATTTCCGTGTCAACATACTTAAATCCTGCATTCTTTAAGGTTTCGATTGCCTCATCCAACGACAAGCCCTCTACGCCCGGAACCTCAAGACCGTCGCTGACTCTGAGCGTTATCTTTTTGGGCTTCATAGAGTTAACCTCCACCCCGGGAGTTATACTCTGCCAAACAATTTTTCCTCGTTCTTTTTCGCTGTCAACATACTCGGTTTTAAACTCCAAAACATTTTTATATTCGTCGTCATCCTTGATATCATCATAGAACTTTCCGACAAAATTAGGAACACTCACACTAACGAAACCAACCTCTGTCTGTTCCTTTGTCTGCTCGGTCTGTTCTGAAATATCGGTAGTAGATGTTTCGTCAACCTTATCGTTACCGGAACATCCTTTGAAACCGATAAGAATAGCAATAAGCACCGCAAGGCACACGACCGCACTTACGATAAATGCAATAATTGCTCCTTTTTTGTGACTACGTTCCTCGGGCATTTCGCGATAGCCGTCATCAATATCCATAAGAGGAGGAGCTGAAGGTGACTCGGGATTATAAACATCATCCTTATCCTCATACATTGAGGAATACGCCTCAGAGGCAACACCCGCCGCTGCAGGAGATGCAGAAAGCTCATCCCTGAGCTGGTCAACATCCATAGTTCTGTCCTGAGGAAGAATCTGAAGAGCATTGACGAGGGCATTAATAACATACGCCGGTAATTGCTCAGCAAATTTACCGGGAATCATTAATTTGTCGTTTGTAAGCCTTGAAGCGGCACTAATGGGCGTACTACCAATAAGAGTTCTGTAAAGCACGGCAGCAAAAGCGTAAACATCGGTGTATGTACCGATACTTCCGCTGAGTCCGTACTGTTCAACTGCTGCGTAACCGTCAAAAAGCTCACTTTCCATAGCACCCTTTTCGCTACGGATATCGGTTATACAGTAACCTGTAATCCTGATTTTGCCGTTCGCATCAATAATCAGGTTGGTAGGCGAGATACCGCCATGCACAATACCGGCGGAGTGAAGCTCACCCAAAGCGGAAATCACAGGCATAAATAAAACTCTCGCCTCATCCCATGAAATATAACCCTGTTCCTTGGTTAAAAGATATTCACGCAATGATTTGCCTTCGCCTAAAAATTCACTTACGGCATAAACCGTACCTAAATCTTCAAAAATATTCGTTGCAGGAGTCAACGCAGTAAACCCTCTGAGCTCGGAAAGCTTTCTCCAAAGCTTAAGGAATGCATCCTTTGCATCTATAAACTCGGAAGCCTTACCCACATTCACAAGGCAATAATTACCCTCGCCCCTTGAAAGTAAATTCTTCGGATAAAGCTCTCTTATGCTTACGGGCTTTTTGACCTCAAGGTCAAAGGCATTATAAGTGTTACCCTCAGCATTTGATGAAACAAGCTTTCCGATAAGATAGCGACCGCCAACCACCGTTTTCAAGGGAAGATACGGGGAATTCTGAGGTTTACCGCTTTCGTTACGACAATAAGGACAAACCGTATTGTTGCCTATTTTCCTCATACAACGCAAACACAATTTTTCCTTTTCCATAGTTCAATCCTTAATTAAAATTAATCATTGAAATTGGGTTTTGCAGGACCGTTGCTCTGAGCGAGAGCATCTCTAACGCTCTGACGAAGCTTTCTGATATCATTAACGCTCTTTGTAAGAGTTTCATCAGTATCTCTGATGATTGTTTCAACATAGATACTCGCATTCTTACGGATATCGTTTGACCATTTTTCTGCTTTATCAGTAATTTCGCGAGCATTTGCTTTTGCCTCTGAACGAACGGCGGCAGCATCATCTCTTGCCTGCTGAAGGATGCCGTCGGCGGCAGCCTTTGCTTCTTTTGTTATCTGATGCTCTTCAATCATCAAATCAGCTCTCTGACGAGCCTTGTCAATAATACCCTCCGCCTGTGCTTCGGCATCATTGAGAATATCGCGTCTTTCCTGAGCAATTTTCTTAGCCTGAGTAATTTCAACAGGCATATTCAAACGAATATCCTCAACAAGTCTTGAAAGTTCCTCTTCATCAATAAGGAGTTTTGATGAAAAAGGCATAGATTTAGCTTCGGCAATAAGTCTGTCAATGCTTTCGAGTGATGTTTCAATGTTACTCATAATAATCGTTCCTTTCATTTATCACGTAGCAGTTTATTTTCTGCTAAGTCTTTTTATTATATCGCCACAGATTTCCTCGGGAACAAACTGTGTAATATCCCCGCCCAATCTGCAAACTTCTTTAACTACGCTTGAACTTAAAAACATATGCTCAGCGTTTGATACCATAAAAATTGTTTCCATATCAGGGTTTAATCTCTGGTTGGTAAGTGCCTGACGAAACTCATCGTCATAGTCGGATATGGCTCGTAAGCCCTTAACTACCGCCGAAGCACCCTTATCGCGCACATAATCAGCCAAGAGCCCTGCATAAGTATCAACACTTACATTCGGAAGGTCTTTTGTGCAACGCTTGATAAATTCAACACGTTCTTCTGTAGTGAAGCTACCCACGTCCTTGTTGAAGTTACGCATTACAACAACTATAACCTTGTCAAATAATTTTGATGATCGTGTAATTATATCAAGATGGCCGATAGTCAACGGATCAAAGCTACCGGGACAAACAACTGTCTTGCCCATATCAAACAACCTTTCTATAAACCGTCAGCGCAATTTTACCGTATTTATAACGTCTTGATGTAAATCCCTCAAGCTCCTCAGGTAAAACCTCATCCGCCACAGTTTCACAAACTATTATACCATTATCTGCTATATGAAGTCTTACTCTTCCAATAGCATCCTCCATTAATCCTGCTCTGTAAGGCGGGTCAAGAAAAGCAATGTCATACCTTTCAGATGTTCTGTCAAGATAATCAAGGGAATTACCGAGAACCGTTTTTGCGCAATTCCTGAAACCCGTAGTTTCAAGATTTTCCTCGGTGACATTTATGGATGCCCTTGAAATGTCGGTAAATACCGCAAATTCGGCGCCACGGCTCAGAGCCTCGATACCTAACTGACCGCAACCACAGAACATATCAAGCACTTTCGCACCCTCAATATCAAATTGAATTATATTGAAAATTGATTCTTTGACCTTATCCGTGGTGGGTCTTACGCTGTCGCCCTCAAGGGTTTTTAGCTTTCTGCCCCTTGCGGAACCTGTAATAACACGCACAAGTCAACATCCTTTCATTTAATAACTAATAACAGGGCATAAATTCAGTAATAAACATATCATCAGTTTATTATTACATTTATATGTTTTTTTGTCAAGTTTTTATTGTCCTTGAAAACAAACAATATTCGTGATACAATCTCTAAAAACTACAGATTGGATATAAAAATATGTCAAAAATCAAATTAACCAATATGATTATGATACAAAACCCCGAAACTAAGGAGGTTGTAGTACAAAGACGCAAAAAATACTGGTGCGGTATTACATTCCCCGGTGGTCATCTTGAAAATGGCGAAAGCCTTTACGACAGTGCCGTAAGAGAAGTAAAAGAAGAAACGGGACTTACGGTTAAAAATCTTAAACCCTGCGGTCTTGTAAACTGGTATAACGACGAAACCCACGACAGATACATTGTACATTTTTATAAGACAACCGATTACGAGGGCAAATTAATCAAAGAAACGGACGAGGGCGAGGTGTTTTTTACATCCCTCGAAAGCATCAACGAAATGACCCTGTCTCCTAATTTTGATAAGTATCTTAAGATATTTTTAAATGACGATATTTCTGAAATATACTGTCCTTGGAACGAAAAAATGAAAGAAAACTGTGACGGCGAGCCCAATTGGGATTTTCAGTATAGATGATGATTATCAGTTTATCCAACTGAAGAAAAGTAGTAAGAGAACTACCCACCACCTGGCGGTGGTCCCCCCTCCTCCTTAAGCAGGAGGGCGAGGCTCCGCATTCAACAACTTTATCTATAATCGGCTTCGCCCCTTTAATTATGAATTACGCATTACGAATTACGCATTAAAAAAGAGTTGCCACCGGCAACTCTTTTTCACTCACCCTTAAATGCTTTTATAATCTCAATTGCATTGGCTTCGGTAATGCCGGGAACACTCATAAGAATCTCTTTGTCCGCCCTGCCTATTGCCTCAAGATTTTTGAATTTAAGCATAAGATTTTTTGCTTTTTTATCACCTATACCCTTAATGCTCGTAAGTGTGGCATTGAGGGTTGATTTTTTGTGTTTTTTATGGTGGTAAGCCACCGCATAACGGTGCACCTCGTCCTGAATGTTTGTTACGAGGGTGAATGCCTTTTTGCGGGCGTTAAAATCAATTCTGCCGTCAGATGTAGATATAGCTGAGGTACGATGCTTACTATTTTTAACCATACCGTATAAGGGCACGTCAATGCCGTATTGCTCCATTACGGGTAAAACCGCGTTAACCTGACCCTTGCCACCGTCAAGAAGAATTAAATCGGGTAATCTTGCGAAACCTACACTTAAGCCCTCGCTCTGCCCCTTGTGATATTCTTCAAATCTACGGGAAAGCACCTCCGCCATAGAGCCGTAGTCATCCTGACCCGTAAAGCCTTTAATAGCAAAACGTCTGTACGCACTTTTCAAGGGTTTTCCGTCTTTAAAGACTACCATACCCGCAACATTGTCGCTACCGCCTGTGTGAGAGATATCGTAAGCCTCAATATACTCGGGGGTCTTTGAAAGCCCCAAAACCATTGCCAACTCCTCGAGAGCCTCGCGATTTCTGTCATTGACACGGTATTTTTCCGAAAGTTTCTGCATTGCGTTCTGCTTACACATTTCCACAAGTTTTGCCTGAGTACCCTTTTGGGGTATTACGATACTGACATTTGTACCACGTTTTTCCGAAAGCCATTTTTCTATATTCTCTTTGTCCTCAACCTCTCCGTCTATTTCAATACGGGGCGGTATTTTTCTGTTCATCGAATAATACGAGGTTATAAGCTGGGCTCTCATTGTACTGAGTTCATCGCTTTCGTCCGTAAAGAAATGCTCACTGTCGCAAAGACTGTTGTCTTCAAAACACAGTACTGCAAAACAAGCCTTGCCGTCCATAGCACAAAGAGCAAAAACGTCCTGCTCCTTGTAGGTTGAAAAAACAACCTTCTGACTGTTTCCGACCTTTTCAATACTTTTGATGGTATCCCTTATTTTAGCCGCCTTTTCGAACTCGAGATTTTCTGCGGCTTCCTCCATTTGTGCGGTGAGTTTTTTTATAGTTTTATTACCGCCGTATTTCAAAAAATCCAAAGCACCGTCCACATTACGGAGATATTCACCAAGGCTTATTTTACCCGAACAAGGGGCACAACAAATACCAAGGTGGTAGTTAAGGCAGGGGCGTTCTTTACCGATATCACGGGGAAAAACCTTGTTGCAAGTGGGCAATTTATAAATCTTTTTTGCCTGTTCAACGGCTTTAGTTACCGAAAAACCCGCGGTATAAGGACCTAAATAATCCGCATCAGGGTCATCCTTTTGTAAAACCGCGTAAATATTACGCCAACCCTTTGTGATTTTAATATAACTGAAGCCTTTGCTATCCTTTAAAAGAATATTATACTTGGGCATATTCTGTTTTATAAGGCTACATTCAAGAACTAACGCCTCGAACTCACTGTCGGTGAGTATGTAGTCAAAATCCTCCACATTTTCAACCATTCGACGCACCTTGGTAAGGTGATTTTCCTGAGAACCGAAGTACTGACTAACCCTGTTTTTAAGGGCTTTAGCCTTGCCGATATAAATAATCTTGCCCTCTTTGTCCTTCATAATATAAACACCGGGTGTCAAGGGTAATTTATTGGCTTTATCCTTCAATCTGCGAAGTCTGTCCTGCATATACTCACCTTCTTTCGGTTAATAATTTTAGCATAAACAGAGATTATAGTCAAATAAAGTGAGGAGTTAGGAATGAGAAGTGAGGAATTTTGGGACCTGCGGTCAGCATTATAATTCGTAATTCGTAATGCTTAATGCGTAATTGTCGGAACTGCGTTGGCTATTATAATCACATTTTGTGTTCACAAAATATATCGCATCCAACGGATATATCGCGTGGTAACATATCGCACCGAAGGTATATCGCTTCACGGAGTGAACATTATAATCGGCTTCGCCCCAAATTTATTCATTATTCATTTTTCAACATTCATTATTCACTAAAAAATTTGCCTGCTCTCGCAGACGGATTTTTAATTTTATTCCATAGGAATTTCAATTGCGTTAAATGCATCTTCGGGAACAGCTGTGGGAACAACCTCAACATCGCTGTAACACTTCATACCTGTACCTGAGGGAAGAAGTTTACCGATAATAACATTTTCCTTAAGACCAAGAAGCGGGTCAACCTTGCCCTTGATAGCGGCATCGGTAAGAACCTTTGTTGTTTCCTGGAATGATGCAGCAGAAAGGAATGATTCTGTTGCAAGAGAAGCCTTTGTAATACCGAGAAGAACGGGTGAAGCGGTTGCAGGTGTAAAGGGAATACCCTCTGCTTCGCAACGTGCTTTTGCTGCTTCGTTTGCATCATTAAGTTCGCGTTTTTCAACGGATGTACCCTGAAGGAGTGTTGTAGAACCTGAATCCTCAACCTTAACCTTACGCATCATCTGACGAACGATAACCTCAATGTGCTTATCATTGATGTCAACACCCTGCATACGGTATGTCATCTGAACTTCCTTAATAAGGTAGTTGTGAACTGCGTCTACACCAAGAACTGCAAGAACGTCATGGGGGTTAACCGCACCTTCTGTAAGATGCTGACCCTTAACAACGTGTGCACCCTCCTGGATTTCCTGACAAAGTCTTGCATCAAAGGGAATAAGATACTTCTTAACTTCGTCTTCGCCTGTGATAACAACATATTTGCTCTTCTTGATATCTTCAAATGAAACCTTACCGTCGATTTCACTGAGCATTGCAAGAGTTTTGGGTTTACGTCCTTCGAAGAGTTCTTCAACTCTGGGAAGACCCTGTGTAATATCGGCCTGAGAAGCAACACCACCGGTGTGGAATGTTCTCATGGTAAGCTGTGTACCGGGTTCACCGATGGACTGAGCAGCGATGATACCTACTGCTTCACCAACTGTTACGGGACCTGCAGTTGCAAGGTTTGAACCGTAGCACTTGATACATACGCCGTGGTCACATTCACAAGTAAGAAGTGAACGAATTTTAATTTTTCTGTCTTCTGCGTTAGGACGAGCGTTAACCATATCCGCAATTTTCTTTGCAAGGATATCGTCAATCATTGTATCGGTATCGCAAACGATTTCACCATTTTCGTCACAGAAGTTTTCAAGAAGATAACGACCTGTAAGACGTTCGCTCAAAGGCTCGATTATATCGTTACCGTCTGTAATATCGTAAACCTCAAGACCATCGTGACAATGGCAATCTTCCTCACGGATAATAACCTCCTGTGAAACGTCAACAAGACGTCTTGTAAGATAACCCGAGTCAGCGGTACGAAGCGCAGTATCAGCAAGACCTTTACGTGCACCACGTGATGAAATGAAGTATTCAATAATATTAAGACCTTCACGGTAGTTAGCTCTGATGGGAATTTCGATAGTTTTACCTGCGGTGTTAGCGATAAGACCACGCATACCTGCAAGCTGACGAAGCTGAGAGTCAGAACCACGGGCACCTGAATCAAGCATCATAAAGATGGGGTTGTAGGGGTCCATAGCGTTACGAAGCTCTGCAGAAACGTTCTTTGTACAAACTTCCCAAGCTTTGATTTTGCTTCTTGAACGGTCCTGGTCACTGAGAAGACCCATCTGGTAATCTTCTTCAATGGTATCAATGAGTGCCTCAGTTTCTGCAAGATACTGAGCCTTCTTTTCGGGGATTGTAGCATCACAAACCGCAACGGTGATACCGCTTCGTGTTGAGTACTTATAACCCTGAGCCTTGATGTTATCAAGAACTACTGAAGATTTTGCAGTACCGTGAACTCTGATACAACGTTCAATAATTCTACCGAGAACTTTCTTGTTAACAAGCTCGTTAATCTCGAGTTTGAACATATTTTCGGGGTTGCTTCTGTCAATAAAACCAAGGTCCTGAGGAACGGGTGTGTTGAAGATAACCTTACCGAGAGTACAATCAAGAAGTTCTGTACAAACCTTACCGTCAACCTCTTTAGTCATACGAATCTTAATGGGAGCGTGAAGACCAAGGTCGCCTTCCTCGTAAGCCATCATAGCTTCGTCAACATTTCTGAACACCTTGCCGTTACCGATTTCATCGGGTTTAACAAGTGTAAGGTAGTAAGAACCGAGAATCATATCCTGTGTAGGAACAACAACGGGCTTACCGTCAGAAGGTTTAAGAAGGTTGTTTGCAGCAAGCATAAGGAATCTTGCTTCTGACTGAGCCTCAGCAGAAAGCGGTACGTGAACAGCCATCTGGTCACCGTCGAAGTCAGCGTTGAAAGCTGTACATACAAGAGGATGAAGCTTAATAGCTCTGCCTTCAACAAGCACGGGCTCGAAAGCCTGAATACCAAGTCTGTGAAGTGTAGGAGCACGGTTGAGCATCACGGGGTGGTCTTTTATAACCACTTCGAGAGCATCCCATACCTCGGTACTTGCTCTTTCAACCATTTTTCTTGCTGATTTAATATTATTAGCCTTACCGAGCTCGCAAAGGCGCTTCATAACGAAGGGTTTAAAGAGCTCAAGTGCCATTTCCTTGGGAAGACCGCACTGATAAAGCTTAAGCTCGGGACCAACAACGATAACCGAACGGCCTGAGTAGTCAACACGTTTACCGAGAAGGTTCTGACGGAAACGACCCTGTTTACCCTTAAGCATATCAGAAAGAGATTTAAGTGCACGGTTGTTAGGACCTGTAACGGGTCTGCCACGTCTGCCGTTGTCGATAAGTGCATCAACAGCTTCCTGGAGCATTCTCTTTTCGTTGTTTACGATGATTCCGGGAGCACCTAATTCAAGGAGCTTCTGGAGACGGTTATTTCTGTTGATAACACGTCTGTAAAGGTCGTTAAGGTCGGATGTAGCAAATCTGCCACCGTCTAACTGAACCATGGGACGGATATCGGGAGGAATAACCGGAATTACGTTGAGAATCATCCATTCGGGACGATTACCTGAGTTTTTGAAAGCCTCGCAAACCTCAAGTCTTTTAAGAATACGAATCTTCTTCTGACCTGCGGCAGTTTCAAGCTCTTTGTGGAGTTCTTCGCAGAGAGCGTCAACATCAATCTCTGCGAGAAGTTCCTGAATAGCCTCAGCACCCATTGCAGCTCTGAATGAATCACGGTCGTATCTTTCAACCATTTCTTCATAGTCTTTTTCGCTGAGAATCTGTTTCTTCTCAAGGGGTGTATCACCGGGATCAACCACGATGTACTTAGCGAAATAAAGAACTTTTTCAAGGTCGCGGTGTGAAATATCAAGCATAAGGCCCATTCTTGAAGGTGTGCCCTTGAAGTACCAGATATGTGATACGGGAGCAGCAAGTTCAATGTGACCCATACGCTCACGTCTTACTTTAGCCTTGGTGATTTCAACACCACAGCGTTCGCAGACTTTACCTTTAAAACGAATCTTTTTATATTTTCCGCAATGACATTCCCAGTCCTTGGTAGGTCCGAAAATCTTTTCGCAGAAAAGACCTTCCTTTTCCGGTTTAAGAGTACGGTAGTTGATGGTTTCGGGTTTTTTAACCTCACC
>JAZNVE010000023.1:0-4645 GCA_045592665.1 Acutalibacteraceae bacterium | reverse complement strand
ACAAACTATTGTTAAGTCCACTTGCGGTGCCCAAAATCGTTGGTCGCTCCTGCTCGTCGCTAACGATTTTGACCGCTACGCCAACTCACACTCCCTGCCCCGTCCACAGGACGCGGTCGTGTTCCTTTCCCCCCTCCTCCTTACGCAGGAGGGCGAGGCTATCGCTTCTATCGAACTGAAGAAAAACAGAAAGAGAACTACCCACCACCACACCTGCGGTGCGGTCCCCCTCCCTTTTTGCTACGCAAAATGGGATGATAAGGACCTCCCACCATCGCGAGCGATGGTCCCCCCTCCTCCTAAAGCAGGAGGGCGAGGCTTCGCATTACAACAAGCCTCTCCGCAACCAAAACCATGGAGGTTTATTATGAAAAAGTTTTTATCGGTTATTCTTGCGTTGACTTTTATTATAACCACTGCAAGTATAGCCTTTGCCGCAAACTACAACGGCTTTGTTTATGCTGAAAATGCCAATGGTACTTACACCATTACGGGTTACAATGATTTTCACGCAGAGCTTGTAAGCATACCCGCTCAGATAAACGGTAAAAATGTAACCGCCATAGGAAATGGTGCATTTCAGACCAAAAACAATATTCAGACCGTAAGAATACCCGAAACCATCACTACTATCGGCTCTATGGCTTTCTACGGTTGCAAGAAGCTCACTTCAATTGTTATGGGTGAAAATGTAGCATCCATCGGCGCAAAAGCCTTTAACTCCTGTACCGCACTTACGGAAATAAACCTCAAAAATGCTGAGATTTTAGGTGAATACGTCTTTTACGGTTGCACATCTCTCGAAAAAATATTCTTAGGCTCTTCACTTAAAGTAATCGGTAAAAACGCTTTTAACAAATGCGTAGCCCTTACAACTATCGTAATGAGTGAAAACTTACTTTACATTGATGACTACGCATTCGCAGGTTGCGTAGGTCTTACTTCACTTACACTCCCCGATAAATTAGGTTATATCGGCAACAGTGCATTCAAGGGTTGCTCTGCCCTTTCAAATGTAACTTTCGGCACGGGTGAATTAAAAATCTCAAGCTACGCTTTTGAAAACTGTATTGCATTAACTGAAATCACCATACCCGACAATGTAATCGAAATCGGAAGATGCGCTTTTGCTTTACGCGAAGCAAACTCAAATGAATTTTCTCATAACATTAAAATCACCTGTGGCATGACCGGTGGCGCTATGGTTTACGCAAAAACACACGGCATCAGCGTAATAATAAATGGCACCGAACAAAGCTTTTCCAACTTTGGTGATATTGACGGTGACGGCAAGCTCACAACAAACGATGCTTACAAGCTCTTGCGCATCGCGGCATCCTTAGAGCCGAGCCCCGATGAAGACACTGTCTTTGTTTGTGACATAAACGCCAACAACATCATTGACATTGATGATGTCAGGGCTGTTCTTAAAATAGCATCGGGTTTAATTTGATTTACTGACTATAAACCCCGTGAAACCTGCTTTTTTCAACTCATTAAGATGACTTTGTGCATTTTCCTTTGAAGAGAAAGCACCCGTCTGTATTGCATACAACGTCTTCGCTTCGGCGGAGGTGTTTATTTTTTCCTCAGTTACGGGAAGCTTCACACCGTAGTAATCGCAGATACCCTTTGCAATAGCTTCACCGATTTTTGTGGTATTCTTTATGATGAAATCAGAACCGGTTTTTGTATCGTGGAATTCACATTCGCAATAAACCGTAAGACCCTTTGCCGCCCTGCATTCGTAGAAATCGGGTTTCTCAATAATTCTTTCTGCACTCTTACCGGGTGTGATGGGGGCAAGTCTGTTGAGGACTGCCTGCCCTGCTTTTTTACGTTCATCATCAAGACTATAGAGAAGAATCTGAGTACCGCCTGTAACGTTATGCTTACCGGTAGCATTTGTATGAATGGCAACGTGCATATCAGCACCGAAAGCGTTACTTTCTTTTACCCTCTCATACATATCGAGGTTATATGTACACATTACTATGAAACCTGCTTTTTTAAGATACGCAGCACAGGCTTTCGCAATTTTGTGACACTGCACCTTTTCGTTGGTGTTACCCGTTGCGTATAAATTCCCAACCTGATTACTCGGGGAAATGTAGATTTTCTTTGCCATATTTATTCATCCTTTCTTGTAGCTGAAATACCTGCACTTACACCATTTATCTTTTCCAATGTGCGGACATCGTTAGCTTTTAAATATGTAAGAGCACGTTCGCTGTCCGACATACCCGCGGTCGTGGGGTCAACCAACAGTCCGAAAAAAGCGAGAATGTTGAGAAGCACCGAAACGAGCTCCATAATGGCATTCTGACTTACCGGGGGTACTACGTTTAACATTGCCAAAATCTGATAAACAAAGGCAAGGATTAGTGCCGCCGCTACGAGCAGAAACACTTTGTTTTTCATACGGGCTTTCAAGTTAATTTTCATTTGAAAATTCCTCCTTATTTTTTTGCTTGTAGATTTCAAGCAATTCATTGTATTTTAATTTAACCTCACCGTTACCACCGTATTTTATGTACTTTTCTCCTGCGGTGATGCGTTCTGATAAAGGCATTTCGTGGGACATAATGGTTAATCTTTTAATGGACAAATAGTTATCAAGGGAATGCTCCGTCTGTTCCTCAACCCACTTTTCCCATTTACGGATAAACTTATAAATCTTTACTGCAGTGGTGATTATAACTCCCAATGCAGTAAGCACAGAGGCTATAAAAATTATTTTTTCTGTCATATTCTCCACCGCCTCAGGCTTTTACGACATACAATCCTTCAAGCTCTGAAAGAGCGTTATATACAGGGATTTCGGTATTTCTGTTACACAAATATATTGCATCTTTTTGGATGTAATATTTGCCGTTTTCCAACGCCATATTGCCGTTATACGTAATCGGGTCTGTTAACTCACCCGTAGAAGTTTCGTTTATTTGTTTCCACAATGATGCTGCATTGGCGGGTTCCCAAGTCACCTGAGATATATGAGGCTGAACAACTTCCCACAAAGAATTATTGTATTGCACCTTGTGACCAGCGGAATAAGCTTCGCCCTCTTTCCACTCTGGATAATAAGGTTTCATTCTCAATGCTGTGTTGTTGTCTACAATTAAGTTGTTTATCTGATTTTCGATTATCAATCGGGTTACCTCTTGCTCCGAAAGAGGGTTCTTTGAATTTAAGCCAATAAATAATTGGTTTTGTCTTTCAAGCTCCGCCACTTCTTCATCCGTAAGAGTTCTCATAATCCCGTTTTCTAAAACTTTCATTTTCTAACCCCCCACAAAGTGATTTTCGAACCTGCTACAAAGGTTTTTGTTGCACCTACAATTACATCAAGCGTTACCTGATTTATGTTGATTGTATTACCTACCGGTACGGGTTGAGCATACGAATAATACACATTGCCGTTAGGATAATCACCGGAGGCTATAGAATTATTAGGTGCAATACACAGACCGCCTAAGCCCTCCCCGTAGCTGTCATATCTGAACCACCATTCTCTGAGAGCATTTGTTAAACCGACGTTGAAATTGCCTAACAAATAAGCTCCGCCGGCTTTAATTCTCAACCTGCCGTTACTTCCGTCCGTTAAGCCTATATTCATTTCACAGTAAATATCCGTCAACTCAAAAGGATTACCATTTGCATCCTCAGTAATTGAAATTTTAGACGGTAAACCACCGTCACTATCCGGAGTTACGATTACTGTGGCAATTTTTTCATAAACCTTGTCTTTTATTTTATCCTGTTTTTCTTCAAGAGCTTCGCCCCAAAGCGCAAAAACCTCATCCATTGCCGAGGCACCGTACACCTGCTTATTAGTGTGAGCTTCATCCAAATCAACAATTTCTATAACTTCAGGGGATTTTTCGTCAAGCTCTTTCACTTCCCTTTCAACCGAGCCTATACGCGAAGACACTACTGTTATTGAACAACCGTAGTCCTCGGGCGTAATGGCTGAAGAGTCAGTCCGTGCAATCTGAATATTAAAACAACCCTCAAACTCGGATACATATTCTGTTTCATGGGTAAAAATACCCACATTTTTCAACTGTATGGCATTGACTAAATCCGGAGTATCGAATACCCTCAACCACACCCTGAAGCCCTCACCGGGCTTTATTATAATCCTGTCACCTGCACTTACCCTAACGGAGTCGGGTGTAATTATCCAGCTACCGTTATTTGAGATGCCAACCTTTTCCACAAAAGCACCGTTGATAAAATTTCTTTTATCCAAAGTGATAACGGTATTAAATTTCTGAAACTCCTCATATACCGCCTTTGCCGTAGGATATTGGTTATCGGTGGAGGTTCGAGTTAAACTATCCGTTTTATTGGCAATTTTTTCTCTATCGTTTACCTTTTTCAATAACTCTGCCGAAAACATCTGACAGTATTTTTCGTACTCGCTTATAACAGGAATTTCTTCAACAGCGTTTTCCTCAGTATAAGAGCCCTCGTTAACATAAAACACCGTTGGCTTGGGCGAATACATAAGCTCAACACCATCCGCACATTGGAAAAGATAAATGGTGTAAGTGCAGGTATTTCAGCTACAAGAAAGGATGAATAAATATGGCAAAGAAAATCTACATTTCCCCGAGTAATCAGGTTGGGAATTTATACGCAA
>JAZNVE010000022.1:0-30450 GCA_045592665.1 Acutalibacteraceae bacterium | reverse complement strand
AAAGATATTAATATGTTAACTAAATTTATTTTTGAAAAATAGTTTATTGTAATTCTGGTGATAAAAATGACACAAAAATACGAGAACGGTAATTTGGTTTTAACTCTTGATGATGACTTCGATTTGGGTCTTTGCCTTGACTGCGGACAGGCTTTCAGATGGAAACAGGACGAAAACGGTAATTGGCAGGGTGTAGCCTATTCAAAGAAATTATCAGTAATCCAGAATGGGGATACCATAACTTTTCTTGATACCACACCCGAGGATTTTGAAAACATCTGGAGTAATTATTTTGACTTAAAAAGAAATTACAGGGAAGTTGTTGCAGGATACACGGAAGAAAATATTAAAACCGCTTGTGCCCAATATCCGGGAATAAGAATATTAAAACAGGATGAGTGGGAGGCCATTTGCTCGTTTATAATTTCAGCCAACAACAATATTCCAAGAATCAAGGGTATTATAGAAAGACTTTGCGAAACTTTCGGTGATGATTTAGGTGGTGCTTACTCTTTCCCGTCACCTGAAAAAATAGCACCTCTTACGGTTGAGGATTTAGCACCCCTGAGAGCAGGCTTCAGGGCGAAATATATACTTGACGCGGCTCAAAAAATTTCCTCGGGCGAGGTGGATATTGAAAAAATAAAAACTCTGCCCTTTGCCGAGGCAAAAGCAGAGCTTCTTAAAATAAAGGGCGTGGGCGAAAAGGTTGCTCAATGCTCACTCCTTTACGGTTTCGGCAGAGTGGAAGCATTTCCCGTGGACGTATGGGTAAAAAGAATTTTAGAGGAATTATATCCCGAGGGTTTACCCCAATGTATTGAGGGTACTCAGGGAATAGCCCAACAATATCTTTTTCATTGGAGACGTAACATATAAAAAGCCCTTTGGTTATTCGTTATTCGTTTAACCAAAGGACTTTCTTTTATTCTTTTGTTTCGGTAATTTCGGGTATTTCGGGTGATTTATTTTTCGGGGGAGTGTTAAGATACTCTTTTACGAGCTTGTAAATCGCACCTACGAGGGGTACGCCGATTATCATACCGGGAATACCGAATACTCCGCCACCCACTACAACGGCTACAAGCACCCAAATTGCGGGAAGACCCATTGATGAGCCCACTACCTTGGGATAAATAATATTACCTTCAATCTGTTGAAGAATAATAAGGAAAATAAGGAAAATGAGGGCTTTTGTAGGTGACTCGGTAAGGATAAGGAATGCACCGATACCACCACCAATAAATGCACCCACAACGGGGATAAGAGCCGAAAAGCCTATAACCGCACCAATCATAGGGGCGTAGGGGAGTCTTAAAATAAACATACCAAGAGTACATAACCCGCCGAGTATTATAGCCTCGGTACACTGACCTACAATAAAACGGTGGAAACTGTCATTAAGAACATCTGAAATGTGCTTGATTTTAGTGTAAATATCGGGTTTCAAAAAACGTGTCATAACTCTGTTTGCCTGAGCGGTAAGTTTCTTTTTGCTCAGTAACAGGTAAACTGCAAAAATCAATGCAATTACCACTGCCGTAACACCGGAAACAACAGTTGATACTGTTGAGACAACCACATCAAAAATGTCGCCAAAACCTGAGATTACCTTTTCAACTAATTGACTTATACGCTTTTGCCAATCAACAGATGCCAATTTATCGAGTATTGCGGATGAATTTATTTCGTGCTTTTCCAAGAAAAGAATCAAAGATTCTATAAAGGAGGGTATCTGAGTAATGAGAAGCTTTATACAAGATACAAGCTGAGGTATTATCAGTACGAGAATTACCGCAACAAACGCAGTTAAACTTATAATGGCGAGAAGCAAGCTGACGGGTGTGCGTGTTTTTAAAACCGCTTTCTTTTGAGAACGCGGAAAATAGTGGCGTTCAAAGAAACTCATAAGAATATTTAAGGGGTACGCAATAACAAACCCTAAAATCAACGGGGTTGCCGCCCCTAAAATTTTAGCAAAAATTCCCGAGATGTTTGACCAATAGTGTATGCCTAAATACAGGGCAAATACCGCAAGGGCTATTTTTATAATAGTACGAGTTTCTATTTTTTTCATTTTTTCCACCTGCAAAATTTATTGTGATAATCTGCGTAAGAGTTTCGATAGGGGTAAAATTAACGTTCCCAAAAAGAAATTGCTTACCCCGTGAATTGCGTCAAAGGGCAGTCCCGCGGTTATCCAGGTGATTGTGCCCTTGAAGGATAAACCGAAAGCCAACGCCTGAAACGGTGCGTAAAGAACGCCGTATAAAAATCCGTGAGCCGAACAAACAACCATATAAACAATAACGGCTTTTTTGGAGGACATATTTTTCGGTAAAAGCATAGTTACCGCCCAGAGTATGGTCCATATATACAAATACGGTATCCACCATATTCCGAAACCGTTTAAAAGACCCGTAAGGACTACGAATATATATAGAGGGTATAGGGCTTTTTTTCGGTAAACCACGGTCATTGCAACTACAAAAATACCTATGAGATGTACGTTGGGCATAACTTCCATAATGACCTTTGATGCGTACATAACCGCACCCAACATACCGAAAACAGCAATTTCCTTAGGATTAATTTTTCGTTTAGGGTTATTCTGCTTTGAATTCATAGATTGTATCTGCTTCGATTTCGGTTAAATCAACACCCTGAGAAGCGTACTCTCCGTTTACATAGAATGCCCAGTATTTACCGTCTTTGTCATAATCAACGGTAATTCCGTTTACGGTTTTAACGTAAAGACCGTACGGGCCATCCTCACCTTGAATAAGCTCAAGCTCTAAAAGAGCCTCGCCCACGGTGGCTTTATCCGTGTTTATTTCAAAAACAGATGTTTTGCCATCGGGGTCCGTTACTTTGAATGTAAACTGTTTTTCGCCCTGACCCATTTTAACGGGTTTTGCTTCAACCGTATCGGTTGAAACGGGGGGCGTTTCGGGTTTCTCGGCACCGCAGCCTGTTGCAAGAAGTGCTGTAACCGCAATAAGCACAAAGCACAGGAGCAATGACAAGATTTTTTTAATACTTGTCTTTTTCATAAATATTCTCCTATTGTTATATTATTTCATCTTTACGTGAAAACACACACCGGCACTCGCAGTTATAAAGATGCTCCCATCAGCAAGTATTTCGACTTGGTGCACATTTTTCGCCTTCTCGGAAAAATCCAATGGTTTGTCCCCTTTTTGCGGTAAAAGGGCAAGAAAAATGCGGTTTTTGCACCTCACGGCGACGGGCTCGTACAGGATTTTCACCTGTTTCCTTGAACTGATATGGAAATTATAGCATAGATTATCTCTATTTACAATAAAAATCCCGACACTTTGCAGAGTCGGGATCCGGGTTTATTTATGATAAAGCTTTTTACTTTCGTGTTGGGGTTCACAGGTAATGTTGATGCCTAATTTTCGGAATGTATCAAGGTCAACCTGTGACAAAATAACCGTTGCGTGAGCCTCGCTACCCTTTAAAAGGGGTAATGAGTCGAATGCTTTTTTTGCATTTTCGTTTGTAACGGCACTCATAGTAAGGGCGATAAGCACCTCGTCCGTGTGAAGTCTGGGGTTGTGGTTACCCAGAATGCTTGTTTTAAGGGACTGAATAGGTTCAATAACTTCACGTTGAATAAGAAGTAAGTCGTTGTCAATTTCCGCAACCGCCTTAAGTGCGTTAAGTAATGCGGCGGAGGCGGAGCCTAAAAGGTCGCATGTTTTACCTGTTACTATTTCGCCATTGGGAAGCTCAATTGCAACTGCTGGTCTGTTGCCGGTGAGTTCGCTTTTTGTGAGTGCGGCTTTAACGGTGGGACGGGTGCTTTCTACGGAAATACCCGCCTGATTCATAAGGCTTTCGATTTTTGCAATAGCCGCGTCATTTTTATGACCCATCTTCTTATCGCAAAGGGTATTGAAATAACGGCGTATAATTTCCTCGTGGGAGGCTTTGCAACAAACGGCATCGTCGGTGATGCAATAACCCGCCATATTAACACCCATATCCGTGGGTGATTTATAGGGGCTTACACCCTCAATTTTCTCGAACATTGCGTTAAGAACGGGGAAAACCTCAACATCACGATTGTAGTTAACGGTTGTAACACCGTACGCCTCAAGATGGTACGGGTCAATCATATTAACGTCGTTAAGGTCGGCGGTTGCTGCCTCGTAAGCAAGGTTAACGGGGTGCTTGAGAGGAAGATTCCATACGGGGAATGTTTCGAATTTTGCGTAACCTGCTTTTACGCCCCTTGAGTTTTCGTGATAAAGCTGTGAAAGGCAGGTTGCCATTTTACCGCTACCGGGACCGGGAGCAGTAATAACGACAAGGGGTCTTGATGTTTCGATATAGTCGTTTTTGCCGAATCCCTCGTCACTGACGATTTTCTTAACGTTGTAGGGATAACCGTCAATGGGGTAGTGCATAAAGACTTTAACACCTAAGTTTTCAAGTTTTTCTTTGAATTTAAGGGCGGTGGGTTGTCCGTCAAACTGTGTTATAACAACGCTTCCTACGTAAAGACCGGCACTTGCGAAAGCATCCATAAGACGTAAAACGTCACTGTCGTAAGGGATACCTAAATCACGGCGTATTTTGTTGTTTTCAATGTCACCTGCAGATATAACAAT
Source organism: Acutalibacteraceae bacterium (assembly GCA_045592665.1). GTDB lineage: Bacteria > Bacillota > Clostridia > Oscillospirales > Acutalibacteraceae > DTU089. The sequence continues at coordinate 25,810 of JAZNVE010000022.1, read as the reverse complement.
AACAACCTCAGCGTGTTCCTTAAGATTAAGGAGTAACTGAAGTTTACTATCGGGCTTGAAACCGGGAAGTACCCTTGATGCGTGATAGTCATCAAAAAGTTTACCGCCGAATTCAAGATAAAGTCTGCCGCCAAAGTCGGCAACACGCTTCATAATCTGCTCGGATTGTTTAGCGATGTACATATCGTTGTCAAAACCGATTTTTTTCTGCAAATCCATAACACCAACCCTTTCACAAAGAATAATTTTATCAAATAGCCGTTGATTTGTCAACGAAAAGCCAATGTAAATATGCACAAATTGTTGGCAAGTGAATTGGATAAAGAATAAAATAAAGACAGGGAAAACCTTACCCTGTCTTATGTCAAAGGGTGCAATGTAAACAAAGCACCATTTAGGAAAAGTTAATTAATTTTGATAATCGATGTAAATCAGGGGAAGATTTTATGATTGGGTTGTTTTCAACCATAAACCGCCCCTGATTTTAAATTTTAAGACGACAAAACCTTGATTTAACAGGGGTTACGGCTCAATCATAGAACCGTCCCCTGATTGGTCATTGTTACAATAAAAAGACGGAACAATCAGAGGTCATTTAGGAAAACTTCGGGACTTTTCAAAAACTTGTTTGCACTTGAAATCTTAAAAATTTCAATAAAATTTTCAAGATTAACATCATATAAAATATCTTCATACTCCATAGTTAAATCATTTTTAGAAGAAAAAAAGCTTATTTCTCTTAATTGTTGTTGCTTTATACATCTTAAATCAATACGAAGGTAGATATTATCTATTTTTTTCTCTGAAACATCAAATTCAATAACAGTTGAATCTATATCACCATATTGCTTATAAGTCTTACACCAGCTATTTCTTTCCGGTAAAATTTTTTCGAGTTCTTTTAATGAATTCAAAAATGTTTTATCCGTACATAATAAATCTTTGTTTAATGATTTCAATATAAATGAAACTTGCCAAATAGCCATTTTATCACCTCACCAAAACAAATCCTCTGTTGTTTTATACCCACCATATGGTAACTGTACTTCCATTGCAGGGATAGGACAGGGGGACGGTTCTATGTCTTATTGATTATTCACACGAACAATCCCCGAATCCTATTTCAAAAATTAAAACTAACTATTGTTTTCAACGCAATTTCAGAGGGCTAAGACCGAGACATAGAACCGTCCCCTGTCTTGTTTTATGTTTTGCATGACACCAATCCTTTTACAGAAAAATTTTATCAAATAGCTATTTTTTTGTCAACGAAAAGCCAATGTAAATATGCATAAATTGTGAACGGATATTTGTTATATTTAATTAATCAGTTTATTGACTTCGGGGTCATATAGATGTATTATATAATAGAAATAATATGAAAACTAAAGGAGTATACTATGGAACAGTTTTATGACAGATTTAAACCACAGTGTTCACCTGTTGCTCACAAAACCCATACGATAGTACGCGGTGATGTAAGACTTACCGTTCTTACGCCCTGCCTTTTACGTGTTGAGGTACAGCGTCACGGTAAATTCTGCGATGAACCCACACAGAGTGTATGGTTCCGCGATTTTAATAAACCTGAATTCAAGGTAAACGAGTCTTCGGATACGGTTGAAATTAAAACAACAAAGGCTAACTTCCTTTATTCATTTAAAACTCATAAAATGATTCGCATTAAGCTTCGCGACGGAAGAGTTGTATCGAATTATACCGCAGGTAACCTTAAAGGTACTTGCCGTACATTGGATATTACCGCCGGTTTACCCATTTTAGGTGACGGCGTAGTTTCCAAAAACGGTGTTGCAATTCTTGATGACAGTGATACCCTCGTACTTAAACAGGATGGTACTATTGTTCCGAGAAAATACAAAGAGAGCGATAAATATTATTTCGCTTACGGCAACAATTACATTGGTGCTACTCAGGATTTATATAAGCTTACGGGTAAAGTTCCCCTTATTCCCCGATACGCTCTTTCAAACTGGTGGAGCAGATATAAAGCCTACTCTCAGGACGAATACCTTGCACTTATGGACAGATTTAAAGATGAGGAAATCCCCATCACAGTTGCTACCGTTGATATGGACTGGCACTGGGTTGATATTAAATCCAAATTCGGCAAGGACAGTCACAAGGTTACAAGTCATAAAAACATTATGGAATATGTTTATGACGTATGGTCAACAGGCTGGACGGGTTACTCATTTAATACCGATTTATTCCCCGACCCTGCAGGTTTCCTTAAGAAATTAAAGGACGATAATTATAAAGTTACATTTAATCTTCACCCATCAATGGGTGTACGTTGGTTTGAGGACCAGTATGAGGATATGTGTAAGGCAATGGGTCAGAATCCCGCTAAGAAACAACCTGTTGAATTTGATATAACCGATAAAAAATTCACCGAAAATTACTTTAAGATTCTTCACCATCCCTTTGAAAAAATGGGTGTTGATTTCTGGTGGATTGACTGGCAACAGGGTACTAAGACCAAAACCCCAGGTCTTGACCCCTTATGGGCTCTTAACCATTATCATTTCCTTGATAATGCTAAAAACAATAACAGACCCCTTATTCTTTCAAGATTCTGCGGTGCAGGTAGTCAGCGTTACCCCTTGGGCTTCAGCGGTGATACTACTCAGACATGGTCAAGTCTTGAATTCCAACCCGCCTTTACCGCAACGGCATCAAATATCGGTTATCCCTGGTGGAGCCACGATATCGGCGGTCACTGTATGGGTAAAAAAGATGATGAATTATACATCCGTTGGTTGCAGTTGGGTGTTTTCAGTCCCATTATGCGACTTCACTCAACCAATAATGAGTTTATGGGCAAAGAGCCTTGGAACTATTGCGGACCCATCGAAAGAATCGCAAAAAGAAACCTTCGTTTGCGTCATAAACTTCTTCCCTATATTTACACAATGAACTACCGTACTCATACCGATTGCCGTGCAATTTGTGAGCCTATGTATTACGCATACCCCGAGGAAAAGAAGGCTTACGAATGTAAGAACGAGTTCTTCTTCGGTACTGAGCTTATTGTTGCACCCATTACGGAGCATACATCCACCGACAACAATATGGCGGGTGTAAGCGTATGGATTCCCGAGGGAAGATTTACCGATATTTTCACAGGCAGAATTTACAGCGGTAATCAGTTTGTGAAAATGTACCGTGATATCGAGAATATACCCGTACTTGCTAAAGCGGGTGCAATTATTCCCATGAGCGTTAATGACAAAGACAACGACTGCTCCAACCCCGAGGAAATGGAACTCTGGGTTTACAGAGGAAATAACACATTCACCCTTTATGAGGATGACGGCGAATCACTTTCATATATGGACGGTGCATACCTCAAAACTGCATTTACAGTTAAAGAGGATGGCTCAACAGTTGTTTTCAATATCGCTTCGGGCGAGGGTGATGCAAGTGTTGTACCCGAAAAGAGAAAATATAATATTTACTTTAAGGATATCGTTGGCGCAGATGTTACCGTTAAGGTAAATGGCAGAAGCCGTAAGGCGGATGTTAAAAAATGCGGTGGAGTTCTTTGTGTTACAGTTTCAATTGCTCCTACAGATGCAGTTGAAATTACACTCAGTGATGCGGATTATCTTAAAAACAGAGATAAAAAGCAGGAGCTTACCGAAACCATTGCAAAATATCAGATGGCTAACGATTATAAGGGTATGATGTTTACGGAATTCCTTAAAACTGAAAAACCCCTTCCGCCCCTTGCGGAAAGCTATACAGGACCCATAAAAGAAATTCTCAGACTTTATAGAGGTTAATATGACCGTTATTGAAATTTTGAAAACCAATGCCGAGGCATACGGCATTGAAATAAGCGATGATTTAGGCAAAAAATTAGAGATTTATGCCCGACTTCTCAAGGAATGGAACGATAAAATAAACCTTACCGCCATTACTGACGATGAGGGTATAGCCCTTAAGCATTTTCTTGATTGCCTTTTAGTTTCAAAGGCGGCTCAATTTAAAAACGGTGACAAGGTTATTGACGTTGGCACGGGTGCGGGTTTTCCCGGTCTCGTAATTGCGGCGGCTTTCCCCGATGTACAGGTTACTTTGCTTGATTCCACGGGCAAAAAACTAAAAGCCGTTGAAAATATCTGTCAGGAAATGGGAGTACAAAACGCCGAAGTGGTTCATATGAGAGCCGAGGATGCGGGTAAAAAGCCCGAATTCCGCGAAAAATACGATTTTTCAACTGCAAGAGCCGTAGCAGAGTTGAGAGTACTTCTTGAGTACACTTTACCTTTTGTAAAAGTGGGCGGAAAATTCCTTTCTTTAAAAGGTGCATCCGCAGTTGACGAAATTGACGGTGCAAAGGCTTCTTTAAAGACCCTGGGCGGTAAAATTGGGGGCATAAATGAGTTTATTTTACCCGGTGGGGACAAAAGAGCCATAATAAATGTGAAAAAGATTTCGCATATTCCGCCAAAGTTTCCGAGAGTATCGGCACAAATCGCCAAAAAACCTTTATAATTTTCCCGAATACGAGCATTTTCGGTCGATTTACCCCGACCGAAAATGCTTTATTTTTTTGATTTCAGGTGTTATAGTGTAGGCACAGAGAGAAAACAAGACAGGCTTTGTGGATGAAGTTTAAACGTATTTCAGTTACGGAAAGGACAACCAATGATTAAAACATCATCTAAAAACAAAGCGAATTGCCAGATTCAGCTTTTACCCCACGAAAATATTTTACCAAACCCCAACCAACCCCGCGTAAGATTTGATTATAACGAGCTTGAGGGTCTCGCGGTTTCGGTTCGTACAAACGGAATGTTGCAACCTATAAATGTGCGAAAACGAACCGACGGAAAGTACGAGCTTATTTCGGGAGAACGTCGGTTAAGGGCGGCACGAATGGTGGGTATGACAAAGCTTCCCTGTGTGGTTATGGATGTTTCGGATGAACAGTCCGCATTGTTCGCCATAATCGAAAATGTGCAAAGACAAAATCTTGATTTTTTTGAAGAGGCGGTTGCCATTGAAAGGCTTATGACCGAATACGGACTTTCCCAAGAGGAAATTTCAAAAAAATTGGGTAAAGCACAGTCCACACTTTCAAATAAATTACGACTTCTCAGATTACCCGAGGAGTTAAGGGACAAAATCTCGTACGCGGGTTTAACCGAGCGTCACGCCAGAGCTTTACTTTCGTTGCCGGATAATTCTACGAGAGGTAGAGTGCTTGACATAATAATAGAACGGCATCTTACGGTTACAGAATCCGAAAGACTTATAAATGACGTTTTACGTCGCAAAAAAGCAAAAAAGAGACCCCAGATGCGTACGTACAAGGATATGCGTATTTTTATAAATACCCTTAATCACGCAGTTGACGTTATACGCAAAGCGGGAATTGAAGCGGATACCGCTAAAAGCGAAACCGACGAGTATTTCGAGTACGTAATAAGGATTTCAAAACCCGACGAAACGGCGGTCACAACGGTTACCACCCAAGCGGTGTAAATTCGGTATATTCTCCGAAAGGAGTTTATATAGTGTAACAGACCCCCTGTTACACAAGCCATATCTTTCTCTTTCACACCCCACATCCACAGCGGAAAGCTCCTGCCGAAAGGCGGGAGCTTTCTGCGTGTGGGCATAGCCCATTGTAAATCTAAAGCTAAAATGTTATTATAAACACGGTGATTTTATGATGAATGATATTAGGGCAGATTTACTGTCAATGGAAGATTTGGAGTATAAGAAATTTCACTCTGCTCTTATGCCGACAATTGACCCCGATAGTATAATAGGAATACGAGTACCCGCTTTACGAAAATACGCAAAAGAGTTATATAAGAGCAAATCTTTTGAGGATTTTTTGACGGATTTACCCCACAAATATTACGAGGAAAATAATCTTCACGCTTTTCTCATTGAGCAGGAAAAGGATTACGATGTTTTAATTGAGAGAATCAATGCATTTTTGCCCTACGTTGACAACTGGGCAACCTGCGATATGCTTTCGCCTAAAATTTTTAAAAAGCATAAAAAAGAGTTGCTTTCGGAAATTGAAAAGTGGTTGAATTCAGATAAAACATATACAATTCGTTTCGGTATAAAATGCCTTATGCAGTATTGTCTTGATGAGGATTTTGAGGTTTCATTTGCTCAGAAAGTTGCGGATGTGAAAAGTGAAGAATACTACGTCAATATGATGAGAGCGTGGTATTTTGCAACAGCTCTTTCAAAGCAATATGATATATGCGTAAAGTTTCTCGAAAACCGCAGTCTTGATAGATGGACTCATAACAAAACCATATCAAAATCCTGTGAAAGCTACCGTATTTCACCCGATATTAAAGCCTATTTAAAAACATTACGATATTAAGTTTCACCCCTTTGGAAAATTTCATTCCAAAGGGGAATTTTATGTCTTTATTTGTTGAAATAAGTATATATTGTGTGTTATAATTTTTGTGTATTTTTCAGAAAGGGGAGCGGTTCGTATGATAAAAGCGGCAATATTTGATTTAGACCATACACTCTTTGACAGATATGCTACTATAAGAGTGCTTGTGCCACAGTTGAGAAAGCATTTTTACCTTAACGATGGCGTTACAGACGAATATTTTATTGATGAACTCTCCTATGGTGACAAACACTTTGTTCATAAAGGTTGGCAGGGGATTTATAACCACCTTGTGTCTAAAGGAATTTTTAAAACTGTGCCATCCTTTGAGGAATATACCGAAATTGTTTTACGTCATTTCAAGCATATAGCGGTCAAGTATGATTTTTCCATAGGGGTGCTTAAAGAGTTAAGAGAAAGGGGTTACAAAGTTGGTCTTATTACCAACGGTACTGCCCAATTACAATATAAAAAACTCAATATGTTGGAGCTTACCGACCTATTTGATGAAATAATTGTAAGCGGTGAAACCCCTTATGAAAAGCCCGATGAAAGAATTTTCCTTATGATGGCTCATAAAATGGGTCTGAGTCCCGACGAAATGATGTACATAGGAGACCATCCTATGAATGATATTGAGGGTTCAAGACGTGCGGGTTTTGTACCCGTATGGGTTAAAACTACGGGTACGTGGATTTTCCCCGAAATCGAAAAGCCTGAGTTACAGGTTGAAACAGTGGAGGAAATTCCCTCTTTAATTGATAAAATAAATCATAGGTGATTTAAAAATGAAGGGTGAACGCTTTTTACCTATTAATTTAAAAGAGGTTCAGGAAAGAGGCTGGGCAGAAGTGGATTTCGTTTACGTGTGCGGTGACGCGTACGTGGACCATCCCTCATTCGGTGCGGCTATTATAACCCGTGTGCTTGAAGCTCAGGGGTTCAATGTTGCGTTTCTCGCTCAACCGAACTTTAAAAATTGCGAGGATTTTAAGCGTTTCGGTAAACCCCGCCTTGGGTTTATGGTATCCGCGGGTAATATTGACTCAATGGTTGCTCATTACTCCGTGGCTAAAAGAAAAAGAAGTTACGATTACTATTCACCCGGCGGCAAATTCGGCTTAAGACCCGATAGGGCTACCGAAGTTTACTGTAAACTTATACGTGAGGCTTACCCCGATTCACCTATTATTATCGGCGGTCTTGAAGCATCCTTAAGGCGATTTGCCCACTATGACTACTGGGAGGACGAGGTTTTAGAAAGTTTGCTCGTTACCTCGGGTGCGGATATTCTCACCTACGGTATGGGTGAAAATATTATCAGGAAAATTGCACAGCTTCTTGATAAAGGGGTACCCGTAAATAAAATACGCGATGTAAGGGGTACTGTATGGCTGGGCAACAGGGGCGATAAAATCCACTATGACTATGCGGGCGAGTGGGATTTTGACAGAATAAAAACGGATAAGGAATACTACGCAAAGGCCTTTGCGGTGCAATATAATAATCAGGACAGTTGTTACGGTAAAGCCCTCGTAGAGTATTACGGAGACAAAATGCTTGTGCAAAATCCTCCGATGCCACCCCTTGAAAGAGAGGAACTTGACGAGGTTTACGCACTTCCCTATATGAGAACGTATCATCCCTCTTACGAAAAGGACGGGGGAGTTCCCGCTATAACCGAGGTTCAGTTTTCACTTACTCATAACCGAGGTTGCTTTGGCGGCTGTAATTTCTGTGCCCTTGCTTTTCATCAGGGTAGAAGTGTTCGTTCAAGAAGTATCGAGAGTGTAGTTGAGGAAGCAAAACTTCTTACTCAAATGAAAGGGTTCAAAGGCTATATAAATGACGTGGGCGGACCTACCGCAAACTTCAGGTATCCCGCTTGTGATAAGCAAATTAAAAGCGGAGTTTGTGCCAATAAAAAATGCCTTGCTCCCGAACCCTGTAAAAATCTTAAGGCGGATCACAGTGAATATATAAAACTTCTTTCAGAGATTGAAAAAATCCCCAAAATCAAAAAAGTATTTATTCGTTCGGGTATAAGATTTGATTACCTTATGGCTGATAAATCACCATCGGGTAACGCATTTTTCAAAAAACTCGTAAAAGACCACGTAAGCGGTCAGTTAAAGGTTGCTCCCGAGCATTGCTCAGGGGATGTGTTACGCCTTATGGGTAAACCTGATTTCAAGGTTTACGAGAAATTCAAGGACAGATATTTTGAACTTACAAAAAGTTTCGGTATGGAGCAATACCTTGTGCCATACCTTATGTCAAGTCACCCGGGAAGTAAACTTTCCGATGCGGTGAAGCTTGCGGAATATATTAAACGTTGGCATTATAATCCCGAACAGGTTCAGGATTATTATCCCACACCCGGTACTGCCTCAACGGTTATGTTTTATACGGAACTTGACCCATTTACGATGAAAAAGGTCTATGTCCCGAAAACCGCGGAAGAAAAACGTATGCAAAGAGCGTTGCTTCAATGTGCGGACCCTAAGAATGCGGACCTTGTAAGAACGGCTCTTAAAATGTGCCACCGTGAGGATTTAATAGGTTTTGATAAAAAATGCCTTGTAAAACCGTCATACAAAGACAGGGTTGAACAGGCTAAAAAGCAAAAAGAAAACCAACGTGGCAGGAATAATAACAAAGGCAGAAACGCACGTAACAGCGGAAAGAGGCGATATTAATGCAACTTTTAAAAACAGATAAAGATAATTATATCGGTCAGGCAGACCCTTATATTATTGAACATAACGGTAAATACTATATATATACTACCGGTGATGAAGGTCTTTACGGATATTCCTGCGATACCCTTTTAGGCGATTGGAAATTTGAAGGTCAGATTTTTACAATCCCCGGCAGAAGAAATTTCTGGGCACCCTCCGCAATTTGTCTTGACGGTAAGTTTTATATATACTTTTCATTTGAGCTTGATGAAGCGGAGCCGGACCAAGGGGGACACCACGGTGCAATGCACGTTTTAGAGGGGGATAACCCTATGGGACCCTTTGAATTAAAGGGTCAGATAGCACCACCTTTCAGTATCGACTCCCATATTGTTAAAACCGATGCGGGTCTTTTTCTCTTTTATTCACCCAACACATTTGAAGGTGAAAGAATAGGTACACATATTGTTGTGCAGAAAATGAAAGACCCCTACACCCTTGAGGGTGAGCCCAAGGTGGTGCTTCTTCCGTCAATTGATGAAGAAATTTTCAAGAGGGACAGATATAAAGAGGGTCAGCATTGGCATACTCTTGAAGGCGCCTTCTGGTTTAAAGAGGGTGAGTGGCAGTATCTTATGTACAGTGGCGGACGATACGAGGATGAAACCTATTTTGTAGGCTATGCCGCTGCTAAATCAGACGAGCAGGATTTAAGAAAAGTTGATTTCAAAAAAATGCCCGATGATAAAACCTACGCACCGCTTTTAAGAAGTAACGAGTGGGAAGAAGGCACGGGTCACAACAGCGTTATAAAGGTTGACGGGGAATACTATTGTGTTTATCACGCAAGAAATACCGAGGCGGACGGACTTTCGGGTGACAGACGAAACGCCCGTATTGCAAAAATGAAGGTACACGACGGTGTTATTGAAATAGATAGATATCCCGATCATATATGATTTTGTAAAAAGGATGGTAAATTTATGATTATTGATGAACTTGTTGGCTTTTCCAATCTTTACGGAAGTAATGAAGAATTAGTTCTTGCAGGTGGAGGTAACACCTCCGCAAAAGACGGTAATATAATGTATATAAAAGGCTCGGGTACAAGACTTTGCGACATTACCGCAGAGGGTTTTGTGGCTATGGACCGCAGTAAAATTGCCGAAATTTTTACCAAAACATATCCCGAGAATGACAAAGAGCGAGAGGCACTTTCTCTTAAGGACCTTATGGATGCGAAACTTCCCGGTCAGGAAAACAAGCGACCCAGTGTTGAAACAACTTTACACAGTTTATTCCCTCAAAGATTTGTTTTGCATTTACATCCCTCGCTTATTAACGGTGTTACCTGCTCGAAAGACGGAAAAAGTGTTGCAGAAAAACTTTTCGGTAACGATGTTTTATGGATAGAACCGGTAAAACCCGGCTACACCCTTGCTAAAATTTGCTTTGATACATTAAAAGAATACAAAGATAAAACAGGCAAGGACGCAGATATAGTCCTTCTTGCAAATCACGGTATTTTTGTTGCGGATGATACCGTAGAGAGTCTTGGTGACAAGCTTTTCTTCGTTATGGATAAAATCCGCGGTGAAGTTATAAGTGAAGCGAATTTTTCCGTGGGTGAGTTTAATGGGGAAAAGGCACGTGATGTATTCAACGAGATTTCCGAGGTTTTCGGTGAAGATAGCGTTGTAACATACGAGCCGTCGGTAGTTTCATTGGAATTCAGTAAAGATAAAGAATCTTTTGATACTATTTATTATCCCTTTAACCCCGACCAGGTTGTTTACTGTAAACCTTATCCCGTATATGCTGATGATTTGGGCGGGATTAAATCTTTGGTTGAAGAATATAAAGCAAAAAACGGTTTTCTTCCTAAAATTATTTTCGTTAAAGAATGCGGTCTTTTTGGTGTGGATTATTCACAAAAGGGTAGTGAAACCGCAGTTGCATTGTTTAACGACGCAATGAAAATCGCAGTTTACGCGGATTCTTTCGGCGGAGCAAAGCCCATGAGTCAGGATTTAACTAATTTTATAGTTAATTGGGAAGCCGAAAGTTACAGAAGTAAACAATAAATCATAAAAAAACGAATTAATAACCAAAAAAGAGCCAAATTATTTATGGAAAATACCAAAAATAATTTACGGCTCTTTATTTTATTGGATTTTTAACATTTGTGTGTTAGAATACATTTTGTAAAATATGCCTTTTATAAGGTAAAAGGAGAGTGTCTTATGACAAAAGAAACCCTTTTCTGCGAGAAAAACGGCAAACTTCATGTAGGACATACTATATTGACAGGTTTCGCTTTTCTTGCATCATCAATTGCTTGGGCAATTTATGACCCCTATATTACAAAAATCCTTAACAGATTACTTACTGAATCTGTATGGATTACAGGTCTTAGTGAAAAATTAAATGAACTTTTCCCCGTTCTCGCTGAATTTGCAAAGACACAGGGACAGGATGTAGGTACTGCCACAGGGGGAATTACACTCGTTCCCTTATTTATCGGTGTTATTATGACATTCGATAATATTTTCGGTGTTATTTTCCAGCCCACATTTGGTAAGCTTTCAGACCGTTGCCGTTCAAAACTCGGTAAACGCAGACCCTTCGTTGTTTTTGGTGCACCCGTTTCTGCGTTATTGTTTGCAATTATTCCCGTGGTTGCTTTAACCAATTCCCTTCCCGCAACAATGGTTTGTATTATTCTTTTTGTGTTCTCAATGTCCTTGTGGAGAGCTCCTGCGGTTGCTCTTATGCCCGCTCTTACACCTCCCCATTTGAGAAGTGAAGGTAACGCTATTATCAACCTTATGGGTGGCGTTGGTTCAGTTGTAGGTTTGGCTGCCGGTTATATTGTATCTGCTGTTTATCTGTTGATTACAGGTGTTAAGGTTACTGCGGAAAATGAGCAGACAACAAGCTTCCCCTTTGTATTCCTTGTTGGTGCAGTGGTTATGATTCTCGGTATGCTTGTTATCCGTTTCTTTGTTAAAGAACCTTCAAGCAAGCTTGATTCTGTTGCGATTCAGAACCAGTTAGCTGACGAAAAAGCAAAAGCTAAATCAGAAAAAGAAGCTAAAAAGGCAGAAAAAGCTGCTGCAAAGAAAGAAAAGCTTTCAAAAGGCGAAAGAAAGAGCCTTATTTGTATGCTCGGTGGTTTGTTCTTCCTTTTCTGCGGAACAAATGCAATTACAACCTTCTTTGCACTTTTTGCAGCCGAGATTCTTGGTAAGTCTACAGGTGAGGCAACAATTATGACAACATTGTTTGCCGTTTGCTCTGCTGCTGCCGCCATTCCCGCAGGTAAAATGGGTAAGAAGATAGGCAGAAAAAAGACAATTCTTATTGGACTTACTGTGTTTATGACCGTATTTTTGCTTTATGTTGTAACCAATGCGTTAGATATGGGAATAAGCGATGCTATTATCTGGGTAGCGCTTATATTCGGCGGTTTCGCAAATATGCTTATTACCGTTAATACATTACCCCTTGTTCTTGAAATCGGTGGTATTAATAAGGTTGGTACATTCACAGGCTATTATTACACCGCTACATTCTCCGCACAGATTGCATCTCCCATCGTTTACGGTATTGTTCGTATGTTTACAGGCTCTTACTTGTCATTGTTCGTATATAGCCCTGTAATGTTTGCTCTTTCAATACTTCTCATCCTCTTTGTTAAACACGGTGAGGCAGTTCCCGATGATGTAATTAAAAAAGTAAAAGAAGAAAATGAAGATTAAATAAAGATATACGCCCGATTAGGCTTGACCTAATCGGGCGTATTGTTTATTAGGAATTAATCGTTGTTTAAAAGTCCGGCAAATAATTCAACATCAAGGTCATCAATAGTACCGTCGTTATTTAAATCTGCGGCAATCATATTGTAATCACTAAAGCCTGTAAGACCACCGTTGTAGTTTTCGATTTCCTGATAGTCTAAAACGTCGCAAACGCCGTCACCGTTGACATCTGCTTTTACAACAAGAATATAAGTTTTTACAACTTCGTCATCTTTAAGAACATTTATTACGGTGCCGGTGCCGTAGAAAGCACCTTCTCTGTTGCTCTCAATGGTGTATGAGTCGTTGATGATAGCAATATTTGAAAAATCTTCGCATTCTAAAGCGTTTGTGATAATCAGCGTATTATCTGCAAGAGGGTAAAACTCTGAATTTACCGGTGTCAAGCAATTTTCGTGAGTATCCTCAGGAATTACGGGTTCGTCGGGTTCCTGAGTTTCATCAACATAAATGAAGGTTTCCTCATTTGAAACAGGCTCTCTGTCGGGGGCACTTGCTTCAACGCGGTAGGTGTACTCGGTGTTAACTTCAATGTAATCAAAGTACTCTAAAACCGTACCGTTTACATAAAGTAATTCCCAATCAGCATCAGCTGTTTTACGATAAAGGGTATAGGATGATGCGAAATCGGTGGGTTCCCAGGAAATACGTACTTTAATTGTACCGTCGTCCTGTTTTTCGGGATTTTCTATTTTAAGACCTGTAACTGAACCTAAGGGAGCGGGGATATAAATTTCAACAGATTCGGAGGTTGAAGTACCTCTTTCAGGCTCTTTTGAAACTGCTTTAATTGCGTAATTATAATAAACATCAGTTAAAATATCTGTATCGGTATAGGTATAGGAAAGTACACCTTCCTGAGTAGAAACAGTAGCAATTTCCGTCCATTCTGTTTCATTTTGATATTTTCTTAAAACTACATACTCGTCTGCAAATTCAACACTGTCCCAAGTGATTTGGGCATAGGGTTGGTTGTCATTATAATTGCTGTCATACTGAGAGATAACAACGTCTGCAAGGGGAGGATGGGGGAATCTTGCACTTGCGGATTCGGAGTTGGAAACTTTACCTTCGCCTACGGCAACAACAGTATATGTGTAGGTGTTACCTTCTTCGATACCGGTATCTGTAAATGAACCGGAAACAGCTTCAAGTAAGAAGGCCTCCTCGTCGTTTGCTGCCTTGTAAACCTCAACGGCGGTAGCATCGGGACATTCAAATTGAACATTGATATATGCCTGAGATGCTTCTGCTTCAGCAACATACTCTGCAGTAATGTTAATTTCTACAAAGTTGGGTAATCCGTTGTAGTATTGGCTTTCAGTACCGTCAAATGTAGCCGAAATTGTGTAGTAGAAAGGTTCTGTTTTACTTTCTTCGGAAATATCGGTGAAGCCGTTGATTTCGGATGTGCCGAGGATTTCCCAAGTATCGGAATCTTTTGCTCTGCGGTAAATTGTATAGAGTTCGGCGTTTTCAATTGCTTCCCAAGTAAGAACCGAGCCTTCGTCCGTAACGGTTACGGAGCTAAGGGTGGGAATGATGACTGCAATTGCGGATTTCACATTGTAACCACTACTGTCGCCCGTGTCGTTAAATGAGCGAACGGCGTACTCGTAGGTAATGCCACATTCAACTGTATAGTCAAGATAACTGGTTTCAGTTGTGCCAAGTGCCAATATTGTCCAAGAACCACCGGGAAGTCGTCTGTAAACATTGTATTTTGTGGCTCCTCTGATTGCTTTCCAAGAGGTTTCGATACAAAGCGAACCGTCATCGGTAATTATCTGTTGCGATGTGAAATTAGGCTTTCCGAGGCAAACGCCTTTTGTGCCTTGGGAATAGTAACTGCTGAAGATGTTGTTTGCATCAAAAGCACGTACGGTATATGTGTAAGTGTAACCACTTGCTTTTTTACAACTGTCGTAATATTTCAAGGTGCTACCGCTTTTTATATTTGCTATACGAGTCCAGCTGTCTGCATCATTGATTTTGCGGTAAACTCTATATCCGGTTGCACCGGGAACCTTGCTCCATTGTACCTTTGAACGATAATTTGAGTCAAAGGTGAGCTTTTCGAGCTTTGGAGCTTCAAGGAATTTTGCTGTTATGCCATTATTGTTGTATGCACCCGCATTGGTGTCTGAATAGGCTTTAACCGTGTAGGTGTAGGTTTTTCCGGAAACAGCGGTTTTGTCTGTGAATGACTTAGCAGTAGTGGTGCCTATGCGTACCCAGCTTGCGCCGTTTTTACGATAAACGTTGTATTTGGTTACATTCGGATTTGAATTTTTCCATTCAAGCTTAATACCGTTTACTACAATTGTTGCTTTTGTGAGAGTTGGAGCAGGAATGTAATCGAAATCCACCCCTGTCGAATTTGCTGAACTTACGTACTTGCCACTGTAAGCTTTTACGGTGTAAGTGTATTTCCAGTCGTCGCTGGTGGCTTTTTTGTCTACATATGATGTAGCTTTACCGTTTTTGACAGTTGCAATACGCTCCCAGTTGTAATCACTTAAGGAACCGCCCTTGCGGTAAACATAGTAGCCATCGGCACCGCCTATTGCTTTCCAGCTGATTTTCGCATTGCCTGCGGAGCCTGTACCGCTTACAGAAAGAACAGGAGTGGCAATATATTTTATTGTGAGGCCTGTTTTGTTATAAAGGCTTACGAGCTTACCTTCGGCACATTTAACGGTGTAGGTATAGGTTGTACCGCTTTTTGCTGTCTTGTCGGTATATGTCTTTGAGTTGGGACCAAGCGTCTGAATGCGGGTCCAGGTTTTTTCACCGGCAGCTTTTCTGTACACGTAATACTCTGTGGCCGTCGAAAAGGGCGTCCAGGTAATTTTAGGTCCTGATACGGAGTTGGCTATTGATTTAAGCTCAACGGTTTTTTTGCTTACACGATCTACGTTGATAACGAAAGTTTTAAGTGATGAAGTATCGATTGTCTTTTCGCCGTTAACCTCGATAAAGGTGTAGCATCTTCCGTAATAAGTACCGCTGGGAATAGTTTTGAAATCCCATGTGACCATAAGCGGGTTATTACCGGGCTTAGAGTCATAGTTTTTTGAGTAGCTTCTTATTTGTGTCTGATAATTTTTATCCGAATATATCTCTACAGCAAAAAATGCATTCTTTTTGCCCTTGCTTATTCGCATAAAGTAAATATCATCCGAATCCCCATGAAGGGAGTAGTTGAATACCTGCGTTTCAAGCTTCGCATTGGTGGGTACAATCTCACCATATGCCAGGTTATAGTTTTTGAAGGCATCGGCACCGTTGACAACAACCGCCAAAGAGCCGAAAACAACCATAACAACAAGAAGCGAAAGCAGAGCTTTTGTTGTAAAACGAGTTTTGTTCATTAAAAAACCTCCTGTGACAAAATACAGTTATACTCATACATTATATAATATTGCAAATGGGATTTCAATAACAATTTAATAAATATAAATGTCGAAAAAATGTACATAAAGTAAACAAATTATAAATAATTTCCCTAAGGGTTGACGGCAGAAATCAAATAGAATAAAATTTATAAACACTTAACAAAAAATTCCTGAGAATTTTGGGAGGGGTTTTTGTTGCTTTTTTCGGGCGAAGGTGTTATCATATACAGTGATTATGGAGAATTATGTTCAAGAGGTGTATGATGACAAATTCCAATGCTCAGCTTTATAAGGCTGCGTTTGAAAAACTACCTATTGAAAAACAAAGCAGAATCCTCAGTGTTGCAAGGGATGAGTTCGCTGACAACGGCTTTGAAAATACCTCTATTCAGCAGATTGCGAAAAAATCGGGTATAAGTGTCGGTGCGGTGTACAAGTACTTTGAAAACAAAGAGGCTTTGTTTTCAGCGGTAGTCCAGGAAGGGTTATCTTCTTTGGAAAATTTCTTGTTGGATTTGGCATCATCCGAAGATGATATACTTCTCAAGGCTGAAAAAATTATACGCGAGCTACTGGCGTATTCCCGCAAGCATCCTGAAATTGTAAAAATTTACTGCTCTTTGACAACGGGTGGCAATACGGAATTTTTAAACGAGCTTTCTCAACGCATAGAGGCGGTTTCCGCATCTATTTACACCCGTGCCATAAGCATGGCGCAGGAAACGGGCGATGTTCGTAAGGATATAAATCCCGCGTATTTTGCTTTTTTACTTGATAGTATATTGATGATGTTACAGTTTTCTGCTGTATGCCCTTATTATCAGGAACGATTCTTTATCTACACCGGTCAGCAGGCCCCGGAGAGTGATGAACAGATTGTTGAGCAGACATTGATGTTCTTAAAAGCCGCATTCAATTTTAAATAACAGTTCGAAACGTAAAGGAAAGGTGATAATATTGAAAAAGATTTTATCCGTAATTCTTGTACTGAGCATTTTGTTGGGAGCTTTTGCCATATCCGCATCTGCGGCGGATGACAGCGCAACCCTTACCTCTGCCGAAAAAAGCTTGTTGAAAATTCAGCGTATTGATGCAAACGGTGACGGTACATATACAACCGTTGATGCGGCTGAGTTCCTCAGAGCAGCGGCAGGGATAACGGCTGACTCCAACGATGAAAAGTATGACCTGGATTTTGACGGCACCGTTTCAGTTGTGGATGCTCAACAGGCACTCAGAATGGTTGCCGGTGTTGCTCCCGTTTTAACTGAGGCAGAAGCGCTTGAGCTTTTTAATGAAAAAATAAACAGCGTTAAAACCGTTCGTCCCGGCTTTGAGAAAACTGCAACAATACAGTGTCCTTCAATTTTAATTACAACAACTAACGCACCTGTTGAAGATATGAATGTTACGAACCTTGAGTTTGATAAGTATGTGGACAGAATCATTAAGGTTATGAATACATTCCCGTACAACCTGGCTCTTAATGATGAAATGAAAGCCCAGCTTAATGAGATGAAGGCTCAGGCGGAAGCGGCTTATTTACCCCAGACTACGACCAAAACAGTTGCCAAGGCTTCAAACAGTCATTATTCATATTTCCCCGTTGAAAACCTCGGTTGGTCAAGCAAGCTGACCATCAATGATATTGAAAGCGCAACCTGTCAGGTAATAGGCAGTGACATCGTTTGTACGGTAACCTTGGCGGATGTTACGTATATCGGTGACGAATATTCCACAGGTTCTGCGGGCTTTTCAAAAAGACAGACTCTCTCTTACGGTAAGGTTTTTAAGATTCCCTCTTTGGATGAGAGCGACGGTTCAACGGTTAATAAGGTTCAGTTTAAGAACGGCGAGGTTGTTCTTAAGGTTGATGTTTTGACCGGTGATGTTGTTTCTGCGGATTACAGCTACTCTTACATAAGTGAGATTGTGGCGGCTCCTCAGGAGGATTCAGAGCTTACAATGAAAACTGCCACAACGGCAAATATTACAGATAATTATATTATGAATAGGGTTACGGTAAAATAATATGTCAAAAGTTAAAGTTACGATGGAAAACGGTGGCACATTCACAATTGAGCTATGCCCCGAGCAGGCACCAATCACCTGCGAAAACTTTTTAAAGCTTGTAAATAAAGGCTTCTACAATGGTCTTACATTCCATAGAGTTATTGAGGATTTTATGGCTCAGGGCGGTGACCCTATGGGTACCGGTATGGGCGGTAGCGACGAAAATATCAAGGGCGAGTTTGCTATGAACGGTGTTATGAATACCCTTTCGCATACCCGTGGTGTTATATCAATGGCTCGTTCTCAGAACCCAAACTCCGCAAGTAGTCAGTTTTTTATCTGCTATGGCGATTGTACCTTCCTTGACGGACAGTATGCCGCCTTCGGTAAGGTAATTGAAGGTATGGAAACAGTGGATGATTTCCTTAAAATTGACCGTAGGATGAGCTTTGGCGGTGAACGTTCGACTCCGGTTGAGCCCATAGTAATGAAAACCGTTGAGGTTATAGAATAAGGTATAATATTTAAAGGAGATAGAAAAATGAAAATTAATAATTTGTTGCACAAATTATACGGTACCACTCCCGGTGGCGATGGTTTGCAACCCAAGGAAGCCCTTGCTTACGGTATTGCAGGTTTTGGTCAGAACTTTGTCTGCACCATTATCGGTTCATACCTTACAATCTTTCTTACAGACGCGCTTCTTTTCGGTGCTGAGGGTGTTACAATCGGTAAAATAACCGGTGCTATGGCAGTTGCTTACCTTATGTTAGGTACTCGTATTTTCGATGCTTTCAATGACCCCATTATGGGTTCAATTGTTGACAGAACACGTACAAAATGGGGTAAATGCCGTCCCTACCTTAAATGGATGGCTATACCGATTGCGGTTATGACAATTGCTTGTTTTCTTCCCGTTTTCCAGGCAAAGGCTACATCATCTTTCATAATCATTGCTATCGTTTACGTTATTTGGAGTGTTGTTTACACAGTTGCCGACGTTCCTTATTGGGGACTTTCAACCTGTATGACAAACGACACAGTTGTTCGTGGTAATTTGCTTACAGTTACCCGTCTTCTTTGCACATTGGGTGCAGGTATCGTTACAGTTTTCCTTCCCATTATTACAGATGGTGTAACAGCTAAATACAAATACACCGATGCTGATATTACTCGGATTATGGCGGATAAAGGCGTTGATGCTGAAAACGCAAAGAACTTCATCGGTACAGTTATCAAGGGTATGGAAGAAACAAACGCAGATACCCTTAAATGGACATATTTCATAGCTGCGGTTGTACTTGTTGTAGCGGCTGTTCCTATGTTCTTCTACGGCTTCAAGCATACTAAAGAGCGTTTTACAGCAAACGACAATCCTCCCAGCCTTGGACACAACCTTAAGCTCCTTTTCAGAAACAAAGAGCTTCTTCTTATCGTTCTTTCCGGTATTCTCGGTGGTGCGAGAATGGTTTATACATACACAGGCGGTCTTTACTTCGCAAAATACGTTCTTCAGAACGAAGGTATGTATAGCCTTATAACTCTTCTCGTTGTTCCCGGCGGACTTGTTGCTTCAATTCTCGTTCCCTGGATGTCAAAGAAATTTACAAAGAAATGGGCTTACATTATGGTTCACCTTTTCGGTGGCGTAGTAATGGCAGTTATGTACTTTGTAGGTTATGACAAACCCTGGAAGCTTATTGTTGCAGCTATTGCCCTTGTTCTTCTCGGTATTCCTCAGGGCGTTAACAACATCATCACCTACGCTATGATTGGTGATACCGTTGACTACCTCGAGTGTCAGGGAGGCGAACCGAGGGAGCGGGTCTGCATCGCTATGCTGTCCCTTATTAACAAAATCGGTATGGCAGTTGGTGCATTCATCGGTGTTATTTCCTTCTCAGCCGCTCAGATTAATGCTGAAACAGGCTTCATTTCACAGGAAGGTAAAGACACACTCTGGAATATGCTCGTTCTCTCGGGTGTAATCAGTATGTTTGCTTGTGCAGTTCCTATGTTCTTCTACACAATTACAGAAAAACGTCAGGCACAGATGGTAGCCGAAATCGAAGCAAGGAAAAAATAAAAAAAGTAAAAAAATCAATCCCCCGAAACCGTTTGGCTTCGGGGGATTTTTTGATGCAAAATTTAAAGAGCAAAACTTCGTAAATGCGTCAGCAATTTGGTCCTCCCTCCTCCTGAAGCAGGAGGGCGAAGCTTCGCCTTTTTAATTACGCATTATGAATTACGAATTATTCAACTACACCCTTTTCAATAAGAGAGTTCACAAAATCTTTGATGTCTGTAAGTGCTTCGTCGCGTTTTATATCAAAATTCTCGCAGATTTTATCCGTAAGTTCTTCGAGTGTTTTACCTGTTTCAAGCTCCGTCCACAGAATAGCGCTAACGGGGTTTAAAACGACTATATCAGTTGAATTTTCTGCGGTTACGGGTATGGCAAGGTGTTCACCGGCAATCTCACGCAAAACATAGCCGGGTTTTAAAATGTATTTTTTATTATCCATATTCTCACACACTCCGAAAAATCTTTTCATAATTATAGTATAACACACTAATCTGAAATTTCAATACACAACAAATTGTGGTATCAAATTTTTTTGACACAATTTTACAAAAAAATATTACTTGTTTTTTGTGATTTTTGTATTGATTTCGTTGACTTTTTTTAAAAAAAGGAGTAATATACTCTTAATAATGGGATAGTGGGTAGGTATCTAATGAAAAGGAATTATACCATCTGCGGTAAGGGGATTTCTATCGAATCCGAGCTACCGATAACGGAACACGAAAACTTCAATATTTTCGCGGTTTCTGAGGGCGATTCTGATATCAAAATTACCTATCACGTGGCGGATAAGCTTCCGTCAATGCCCGTTAATTTAAAGGAAACTCCCGTAGGTGCGATGGTATCGTGGGAGGGCGAAAACATTTTTCGTCATACCCCGATGGGTGTTGCAGAGGGTGCCCTTTCCTGCTACAAAATTACCGACACATCACAGAGTGAGGTTCATTTTACAAACCGAAGTTACGGTGTTATGTCCGACTTTCGCTATATGTGGAATTCGGTATCCTTGAGTCAGTTGTTTTTACCCTTCAAAATACTTTTGTTTCACGCATCATATATTTTATTGAATGGTGAGGCAATATTATTTACCGCTCAGTGCGGTGTGGGTAAAAGCACTCAGGCGGAGCTTTGGCGTAAGTATATGGGCGCCGAGGTTATTAACGGTGATAAAGCCGGCGTATCCGTCGAGGAAAAGAGCGTTTTTGCTCACGGTCTTCCCTTCTGCGGAACAAGTGGTATCTGTAAAAATAAATCCGTTCCTCTTAAAGCAATAGTTCTTTTGAGTCAGGCTCCCGAGAACAAAATAAACCGTGTTACGGGCGTTCAGGCAATTCAGAGCCTTATGGCTAATATTTATCTCGATTTTGTTGCTCCCGGTGAAACACAGCAATGTGTTGACACTCTTATTGAACTTCTTTCAACAGTTCCTGTTTACCATCTCCAATGTACTCCCGACGAAAAGGCAGTGAAATGCCTTGCAGAGGAATTAGGAGTGAGGAGTGAGGAGAGACACAAAGTGCAGTGATATTTGCCTTACGGCAAGTGATATTGCTACGCAGTGATATTTGAACCTTGGTTCAAGTGATATATTTTGCTTTGCAAAATGTTTCGGGACCTGCGGTCGGCAATTATAATCGGAAGCGGAGCTTCCCCGATAATTTTGCATTTTGCATTTTGCATTTTGCATTTAACCAAAAGGGTTTGTGCTTATGACAAATTCATTAAATTACGATTTTTTCATCAACCACCTTTTTGCAAAGGGTACCGAGAGGGGAACACCCATTTCGGGAACATTCGAGCTGACCCCAAGGTGTACTCTTAATTGCAAAATGTGTTATATACATCGCAGTCCCAATTCCTGCGAAGCAATAGAACGCGAAAAGAGCACCGAGTGGTGGCTCAATTTAGCGAGGGAAGCTCGCAAAGAGGGTATGCTGCTGTTACTTTTGACGGGTGGCGAACCCCTTTTGAGAAGCGACTTTGAAGAAATTTATCTTGAATGTCGCAAAATGGGTTTTCTGGTGTCGGTTAATACCAACGGAACACTCATTGACGATAAAAAGGTCAAGTTCTTTGCGGAAAATCCGCCACAGAGACTTAATATCACCCTTTACGGTACATCTGAGGAAACCTACGGTAATCTCTGCGGCGACAAGGGTGCATTCAAAAAAGTTATTTACGCTATAAAGGCTCTTAAGGAAGCCGGCGTTAATATAAAGCTCAATTATTCGATTAACCCTTATAATAAGGATGATATGCTTAAGGCATATGATGTAGCCAAGGCTCTGGATTTACACATTCAGCCCGTCAGCTATATGTTCCCGCCACTTCGGGCATCCTGTGAGGGTGAAGCGGTGAGGCTTACAGCCGAAAGTGCGGCTAAAGCACAGTTTGATTGGCAATATCATCACTTAGGCGATGCGGATTTCAAAAAATATCTGCATCATATAAAAATGGGCGAATCCCCCGAGGAATTCGGTGAGATTTGCGTTGACAAAACCGGTGAGAAAATCAATTGCAGAGCAGGGTCAACTGTTTTCTGGGTAACCTGGGACGGTAAAATGACCCCCTGCGGAATGATGGTAACTCCGGCGGCAGAAATTAACGATTTCAAATCCGCCTGGCAATATGTTCGTGCCGAGCGCGAAAAGGTGATTCTTCCCGCCCAATGTAAAAGCTGTAGCTTGCGTAAAACCTGTGATGTATGCGCCGCAGTAACATTCGCCGAAACCGGCAAATACGACGGTGTGCCGACCTATGTTTGCGAAAAAGCAAAGGCATATAATCAACTATGCCAAGCCTTCTTAAAAGATAGCAATTAACTTACTGTTTTCTCGAACCTCCTTTCGAAAGGAGGGGGACCGTCCCCTGCGACGGTGGAGGATTCTCGACGCGAGACCCCGAGCATCGTTGAATCGTCAGATTCAAATGACGGTAAACTTGCCTTACTGATATAATGGGTGAGAAAAACGGATAAAAGAAAACCATTACCAATAAACCCTGAGTTAAAGAAATACGCAACGGAAATGCGGAAAAATATGACCTATGAAGAAAAGAAAGTCTGGTATCAGATTTTAAAAGGTCGTGAGCCCAAATTTCACCGTCAAAGAATAATCGGTAATTACATTGTAGATTTTTATTGTCCTAAGTTAAAATTGATAATTGAAATAGACGGTTATCAACATTTTTATGAGGAAAATATAGAATACGATGGTAAACGAACTGAATATCTTGAAAAACTTGGTTTCTATGTTTTGAGATTTGAAAACATAGAAGTGAATAAAGATATTGAAACGGTTAGATACATAATAGATAATGTTTGCGAATTGTTGGAAAAGGGGATAAAACCTGCGCCGGATTATGATAGATTTTTATAATAAGGTAAAGGATTTTATTATACGTGCCATACGGCACTATAACTCTCCACCAACACTCCGCTTACGCTACGTGTCGGTCCCCCTCTCTTCACAAGAGAGGTAAGGCTTCGCGTAACTCCTCACTAAAACTACGGTATAAAGATTTATTGTTAAATAAATTTTCATATATATTATCTTTTAATCTATATCAAAATGGAGGTAAAAAAAGATGAAAACATCAAAAAGGGTCTTGTCATTAGTGCTTAGTGCAATAATGGTTATGACTACGTTCGCTGTTGGTTTTCCGAATTTGAAAATCGATACTAAAGCCGGAACGGTTCAGTACGATGAAAACGGAAATATCATAATCGACGGCGTTACTCAGGAACGTGTTGTTCAAAAAGAAAACGACGCTTACAAAACAACCTACGATAACTATGCAGCAAACTACCTTAATGGTGCGAGTATGCCTACAGATATTGTTATCCCGGGTCTTAATAAGGAACAGGACTATGTTATTCAGGGTATGACATACTATCCCAAGAGGGACTGGATGCTTGTTACTGCTTACCATAACGTAGCTGACGGCGAAACAACCCAGTCATCAAAGGTTTTCGCCCTTGATGCCAAAACAGGCGATTTCGTTGCAATGTTTTCGTTTATTAATACTGACGGTACAACTGCAAATACAGACCACGGTGGTGGTATAGCCTGCTCTGAACATAACCTTTACTACTCCTGCGGTGATAAGGACAGAAAAATTGCTTACGCTCCTCTTTCTGCTCTCGAAAATGCGCCCTTGTATGAGCATACACAGATTCAGCTTGTCGATTCAATCGACTTTGTTGAGGTTGGTTCGGTCGCTGACGGTAACAAAACAGCATATACTGCATACGTTTGTTACGACCAGGGTATCCTCTGGATGGGCAACTTCTTTGACCTTGGTGCAAAGTTTTTGGGTATTACTGTTGCAGCAGCGGACTACAATTGTCGCTCCAATGATACATATAACTCAATGGTTTTCGGCTACAAGCTTGCGGGTAACTCCTCTGCCGAGGAATGGGATCACCTTAAGGGTAAATTCCGCAACCTTTTCACCTTGGCAACTGCTTCCGGTTCAGCTTCAGCTAACGGCGCTACTATGACCTGGAATGCCTACCAGAATACCGGCGGTCTTGGTATTGTTGGTGATATTACAGCCCCCACAGCAACTGTTGGTGAATTAATCGGTGATAATTTCGGTTCTTTCTATTTGACTGAAGGTGTTAACTATACAATTGAGTTTATCTCAACAAACATAAATACAGATCTTTATATGTTTGCGCCTAACGGTGGCGGACATTCTAACGTTAAGCAGTCAAGCCAAACAACTATCACACAGCTTGCTGATGGTCGTTACCATTATGCAATGGATTTTACCGCCGGTCTTAAACCCGCAGGTGCAGACAGCGCATGGCCTACAACCCAGAGTACAAGCGGTACCTATACAGGTACATATACTGTTCGTTTTGACCAGGACGCTATTTCTGCAGGTGAAACAAGAGAATTTGCTATTACCGATATCAGTATAGCTCAGACAAACACCTACGAAAATGCAGAAAGCGTTCACGATGAAGGTTCAGTAGGTAACCCCTCCTATGCACTTGGCCTTAACAACAACCTTAAGGATGTTCAGTATGCAACCGTTGATAACGGCAAGCTTTACCTCAGCCGTTCCTACGGTTCCGGTGCAGGTAACTCTATAAACTTCGGTTTTGGTGATAGCAGTAAGCTCACCGTTGCTGACCTCGACCTTTCGCAGCCCGGTACTGTGGATGTAACAATCAGTACAACCGGCACAGACTCAAAAGATAAAGTAGTTAAGGCTCACGATATCAGCAAATACACTGACTATAACATGATGCCTATGTCTGAGGGTCTTTGCGTTATTGAAGGTAACATTTTCATCACCTTCGAGGGTGCGTCTAATAAATACCTTAACGAAAGCTCAGGTCTTACATCAATCGGTAACTGTGAAAAGCCCGTTGACGTTATCTGGCAGCTTGACCCCTA
>JAZNVE010000021.1:0-9335 GCA_045592665.1 Acutalibacteraceae bacterium | reverse complement strand
TGAAATAATCTATTGGACATAAACAATGACCTCCGATAATATTAAACAAATTAACCATTTAACAGTTATACATAATACACAACTTTAACCACTTTTGCAAGTGCTTTTTTTATATTTTTCAAATTTTTTTATGCAAAATGTTAATTGTCCGACAAAAAAACTTGTTTCAAATGCAAAAAACACCAACTATTACAGTTCAAAATTTTTCGTCATTTTTAACAATTGATTTCAACTCGTAATCGCTCAAAAGCCTTGCAGAGCCTTCAGGAAGGCTTTCATCAAGGGGCAATCCGCCAATGGCAATACGTTTCAACTCAATTACAGTTGTTCCCAATGACGCAAACATACGTTTAATCTGATGATATTTTCCCTCTTTAATTATAACCTTAAACAAATGCTTGTCCTCACGAGGTATTTCTTCTAATATTGCCGAAAGAAGTACAGTACCGTCCGCAAGGATAACACCATCTAAAAAAGCTTTTTTGGCTTTTTCTACGTCAATTGTTTCGCTAACTTCGGCAATGTAAGTCTTAGTTACGTGTCTTGAGGGTGAAAGAATATTATGAGCAAACTCACCATCATCGGTTATAAGACAAAATCCGGTAGTATCCTTGTCTAATCTGCCAGCCGGAAAAAGATTTTTTCGCTTTAATTCATCGGGCAAAATATCAACAACCGTCTTATCACGTTTATCGTCTGTTGAGCTGACAACACCTTTGGGTTTATTCAACATTATGTAAGTATATTTTGTCTGAAAAAGGCGTTTACCTTCTACAACAATAACATCGTCATAAGAAAACTTAAGCGAAGTGTCTTTTACAACTACACCGTTGACAGTTATATCTCCCCTTTTGGCAAGTTGCTTGACTTCACTTCGTGAAACAAGCCCCTGAGAGGAAATTATTTTATCTAAACGTTCAATTTTACTCACATTTTTAGACATAATTTTATCCCTTTTCCAAGGCGAAACCGTGCATAAATCCGTCCAATTTTACAGAACAGACGTCACCGCCTATAACCTTACCCTCAAATACAAGAATGTTGATTTTGATATAATCGCACTCTTCGTATTCAGGATAATTGGTAATAGTAAAACTCCATTTTTTAACACGTTCACCCGCATATTTTTCAAGGTCATATCCCTGTGAAATTTGAATTTCGTTATAATTCTTATAAACATCATCAAATTCAACGGGTATAATTACCTCACGAACATCATCGGGCTCATTTATTACTTCCCAACCGAAACTTGAGATAAAGTCAAGAATACCCGAAGCACCTTCAACAACATTATTTGTTACAGTTGATTTATTTATAGAATTTTTGGTATATGAAAAGCAACTGTAAATACTTACAACGCCCATAACAAGCATAACTGCTACGACTACGATGCCGATTTTTTTGAATTTCTTTGATGAAACCGAAACTACAAACAACACTATCAACTCCCGTAAAACTATATGTAAATATATGCTTACGGGAGCATTTTGATGATTTTATATTATTATATCTATATATAAAGTTAAAGTCAACAAATTAATACCCTCGTTTTTGTTGAAAAAATATAATATAATAGTATTGTATTTTTCGAAAAATTATGGTATATTTTAGTATGTATAAAAACCTAAGGAGGAGCTTTTTCTATGAAAAAGACAGGCAAACGTGTAATC
Organism: Acutalibacteraceae bacterium; assembly: GCA_045592665.1. Lineage (GTDB taxonomy): Bacteria > Bacillota > Clostridia > Oscillospirales > Acutalibacteraceae > DTU089. The sequence goes on along the minus strand of JAZNVE010000021.1, from coordinate 7,665 downwards.
GCCATAACTCTCGCTGTAATTATGACTCTCTCTGTTGTCAGCGCTGCAGCTATTGCTATTACAAGTATCATCAACGCAAACGCAAATTATACCCAGATTGCTGATGGTTCAAACATCATCAACGCTAACAGCATTGATGAAGCAATTGAACTTATGCAGTCCACACCCGATTTCTTCGCCGGTACCACCGGTGGTAGTGAGGGCGGTTCAGAAGAACAGGTGAAAGAAGTGGTTTATCCTACAATCATCATTCCCGGTATCAGTCAGTCAATTTCTTATCTTGCTGACGAAAACGGCAACCCCGCACATAATGCTAACGGTGATGAGCTTTCCGGCGGTCTTCTTATTCTTGACACATCAAATCTTGCTCCCACTATCGTTAACAACCTTGCAGCACCCCTTGTAAGAGCACTTATCCGTCAGAACGACAACGACGGCAAGCTCAGAGAAGGCGTTTCAAATACTGTTGAAGAAGTTTTCGCAATTCAGGCTTCCGGTAAAGACGGTAAACCCGTTAACAATCTTCAAACAGTTCACTACGGTACTTCCGTTGGCGGTATGAGCCAGGACGACAAGGACTATTTCTACAGAATGATACCAATGAAAATGCTTACTGAGGATACAATCGACGCTACAACAGGCGAAGTAGCTTCAAAGGCTATTCTTGACGAAAATGACCTTTACCTCTACGCATTCCCCCTTATCGGCGATCCCTTTGAATCCGCAAAAGGTCTCGACGAATATATTCAGTTCGTTAAATCCGAAAAAGGCGTAGACAAAGTTAATATCGTTACAATCTCTCTCGGTGGTACAATCCTTACAGCTTACTTAGAGATGATGAAGGATACCGGTTACACCGATATCAACAGAATAGTTAACGTTGTTTCCTGTCTCCAGGGTACAGACGTTATGGGTGACTTCTATCTCAGAGAGTTCAAGATTAACGATCCCGAGCATCCTGAGTATGAGCATTTCTTCTTTAACGAATTCTTGCCCATGATTATGAAGGAATCAAATGACTATGGTACTCTTGGTTACATAATCAACATTGCACTTAAGATTATGCCCAAAAAAGTTGTTTACTCAATTCTTTCGGGTGCAGTGGACGGTATTGTTGATACTCTTATGCTCTATTGTCCTCAGTTCTGGGCTATGATTCCCACAGACAGATTTGAAGACGTTAAAGCTATGTACTATGACAGAATTTGGGGCGATCCCGAATGTGCAGACCTCGCACAGACAATCGATAACTTCCAGACCGCAAGATTAAACCTTGTTGATAACCTTAAAGCTTTCGCAGAAAAAGACGGCAGACTCGTTCACAACGTTGCAGGTTATGGCCTCAACTACGCAGTTGCTGACTACAACTTCTTCGGTGCAATGAGAAGCTCTGACACAACCAACAGTGATGCTATCATTGATATCGACTCCACAACACTCGGTGCAACTTATGTTCCCGCAGGTCAGCTTCTTCCCGATGAAATCCTCTTCTCAGATGATGCTATCATTTCTCCTGACGGTAGCCTTGATATTTCAACTTGCGCATTCGTAGACACAACTTGGTTCTTCCAGAATCAGCACCACGAGGTTGGCAGAAACGACGTTGTTATTAAGCTCATCGGTAACCTTATTACAGGCGATGTCAAGAATGTATATGACAATCCTAACTTCCCTCAATTCAACGGTACACGTAACACAAGAAACATCTTCCGTTGGAGACTTGAAGATGCTACTGCATTGATTACAAACTACAACAACGGTGTTACATACGATATTGAAGGTAACGAACTTATTTGCTCAGATGCAGATATCGAAGAACTTAAAGCAGCATATGTTGAATGCCTTGCCCTTCTTAATGATACAATTTGTGAGCCCACCGCAGCAGAAGCAGCAACAGAGAGAATTGAAGATGCTATCTACAGAGTTGGTCATAACGGCGAATTACCCGTAGAAGACAACTCAACCGATGCGCTTCTTGAAGCAATTTGTGAATTCCTTGACGGTATCATCACAGCTATCACAGGTCCCGGCAACGGTTTCTCAGACATTGCATATAACGGTGTTTTCCCCGGTAACCAAGTTGAATCTTGAACTTATTAAAATTTTATGTTATAATTTCACTCCCGAGTTATTCGGGAGTGATTTTTTATTCAGAGGCATAATATGAACGTATTTTTTTATACTTTAGGTTGTAAGGTTAACCAATATGAAACTCAGGAGATGAGCGAAATTTTAGAACGCGATGGCTATACTATTGTATATAGTGTAACCGACGCGCACATTGCCGTTATAAATTCCTGCACGGTTACTGCCGAAAGCGTAAGAAAAACAAGACAAACCGTGCGCAGAATAAAAAAACAAAATCCGGACTGCATTGTTATACTTACCGGTTGCGCATCACAAGCCGAGAAACACATAATAAACGATTTACCGGAAGTTAACATACTAATGGGCAACAGAAGCAACCTTAAAATTTCAGAAGCAATAAAAACCCACTTAAAGAACCATACTTTTACTGATTTCTACACAGACCACAAAACAGGTGACCCGCTTTTCAGTAGCGGTATAACAAGATTTGACGGTCACACACGCGCCTTTTTGAAAATACAGGATGGTTGCGACAGGTTTTGTTCCTATTGTCTTATCCCTACCGCACGTGGCAGGTCACGTTCTAAAAGCCTTGAAGATATTGATAATGAATTAAATAACCTTGCTGAAAATGGCTATAACGAGATTGTTTTTGTAGGTATAAACCTTTCCGACTACGGTAAAAACACCCCTTATTCGCTCCCTGATGCGTTAATGCTTGCAGAAAAGTATGACGGAATAAAACGGGTCAGACTCGGTTCTCTTGAGCCTGACCATATCACTGATGAAATGATTGAAAGTCTTTCAGAAGTGACAAAGCTTTGTCCCCAATTCCATATATCAGTGCAAAGTGGTTGTAACAGTGTTTTAAAGAAAATGAACCGACACTATACAGCCGAAGAATATGAACACTTAGCCGAAAAATTACGCAACACATTTAAAGATGCAACTATAACTACTGATGTTTTGGTTGGTTTCCCCACCGAAACAGAGGATGATTTTATTACAACTTGTGAATTCGTAAAAAGAGTCGGATTTGAAAAAGCTCATATCTTCCCCTATTCAATTCGAGAAGGTACGACAGCGGCAAAAATGCTCCAATTAAAAAAGAGTGTTAAAGAAGACAGAGCATCGCGATTGACTAAAATTGCCGATAGCATTCGTGCAGAGTATCTAAAAAATCAAATCGGCAAGAAAACAGAAGTCCTTTTTGAAACCAAAAAAGAAAGCTATACTGAAGGATACACAAAAAATTATACACCTGTACGCGTTTACTCTACCGAGAATTTAAAGGGAAAAATCATAGAAATCACCATTACAGATGCAACAAAAGATTATTGTATCGGCAATGTATAATTAGTCAGTTTTTTTAATAAATTATTAAATAAAAATCTTGACAACATAATAGTGTTGTGGTAAAATGTCTGTTGTTGTGACACACGCGGGTGTAGTTCAATGGTAGAATCCCAGCCTTCCAAGCTGGTCGTGTGGGTTCGATTCCCATCACCCGCTCCACAACGCGCGGATGTAGCTCAGTTGGATAGAGCAACTGCCTTCTAAGCAGTAGGTCGGGGGTTCGAGCCCCTCCATCCGTGCCAATACATGGTGGATGTAGCTCAGTTGGTTAGAGTGCCAGGTTGTGGCCCTGGAGGTCGTCGGTTCGACCCCGATCATCCACCCCATTTTCAAGGTCAAGCTGCAGACTGTTAGTTTGGAGTTTGACTCTTTTAATATAGGGATGTAGCCAAGCGGTAAGGCAACGGACTTTGACTCCGTCATGCGTGAGTTCGAATCTCGCCATCCCTGCCAGCAAAAAGAGATACCCTTTCGGGTATCTCTTTTCGCTTATATAGGTTTTTCCAAGCGAGATTCGAACTCCTCTCGGCAAAGCCGAACACAATCGGTGTTTGCGTAGCAAACGTAAGGCGGAGCCTTGCGAATCTCGCCATCCCTGCCAAAAATAAAAGTCGCAAGCGTAAGTTTGCGACTTTTATTTTTGTATTATTCATTATTCAATATTCATCATTCGTTATTCATTCCTACTCCTGCGACTTTTTAATGAATAAGGAATATTGAAGTCGCTTCGCTGATGAATAATGAATAATTGATTTTTCTTTTTCCTTATGATACAATTAAATAAGATTATCTTTAAAGGAGTACATTTATGGTCTACCCCGAACACAACAAACTCGTTTCTAAAATTGATACATATCTAAACTGCGCAGAGGTTTTTGCTTACAGAAGCACCTGTTTAAAACGTAAATATGGTGCGGTAATTGTAAAAGATGACGTTGTTGTGTCAACGGGCTATAATGGTTCACCCCGTGGATTTGAGAACTGTTGCGAAATCGGTTACTGCCCGAGAATGGAACAAAATATGCACCAAGGTGAGGGTTACGGAATATGCAGAGCCGTTCACGCTGAGATGAACGCTTTACTCAATTGCTCACGTCAACAGACATTGGGTGCAGATTTATATCTTACAGGTATTAATCCATCAGATAATTCAGTTTATAAATCAAAACCCTGTCCCGTATGTGCAAGAAACATAATTCAGGCTGGTATAAGAAACGTTTATCTAAGGGTTGGTGAGGGTCCCGATAATTATATTGTAATCCCCGCAACTGAATTACAATGGCTACAAAAATAATTGAACCGCAAGGATTTCCTTGCGGTTCTTTCTATATTATTTTAATTCAAGTACAAATTTTGAATACTCTGCTTCTACCCTTTTACCTTCAACAAATTTACGTGCTGTGAAAACGACCTTATCGTCATAAACCTCGCCGTAGTAACCTGTACCGCAGTCAGTATAACCGAAGTTGTTCTTTTTTCTGTAACCTGGTACGCTGAGTGAATAAACACCATTTTCTTCATTAAGCACTTCAAATGTTTTCTCAAAAACACCGCCGTGAAGGTGACCGTTTATGAAAAATACATTTTTATATTTTTCCATAACGGCACGAACATCATCATTCTGTTCGCCCATATCCCCTGTTTTCCATACCTCTGGAAGACCGTGAGTTTCGGCGAAAGCCTGATGACACATAACGAAAGCGGGTTTCCCGTCCTTAGTTGCTCTTTTAAGTTCTTTATCAAGAAAATTAATTTGTTCCTTAGTAATATGTGCTTTTTCAAGAACACGTTTTTCAGTGCCTATAACTATAAAAGTATAGCCGTTAATGTCATATGAATAGAAGCTTTTTCTATTGGTTTTAATGCCCAGATATTCCTCCGCCTTATTCATAATAATCTTCTGGTTTTTACCGAAAGTAAAGCGTACATCGTGGTTACCCATAGTAACAAACAGTTTATAATCATTTTTATATTTATCAAAAACATTAAAGAAACGATTGTACTCTTTGTTTCTGCCGTATTCGGAAATATCACCCGCCATAAGAACAGCATCAAATTTATTCTTTGAATTAGCTAAATCAGTAAAAAAGTTATTTAAATTAACCGTTGCCGCCTCATTATCAACAAGGTGGGTATCGGCAATACTAGCAAAGGAAACTCTTACATTGTCACCATCCAAAAATTCAATGGGTTCATCTGAACTAATGCTAAAAGTCTCATCATATTTAGGATTAATTGCTTTAAGTTGATTTATATACTTAGTAACAAAAACTTTAAACGACATAACTGACCTCCAAAAATTACTAAAAATAATTATATATAATTAATCTTCAGTTGTCAATTAACAGAATTTAAAATTGAATTAATGCTTGTGGTTATGGTTATGATGATGGTGGTGGTGATGGTGCTGTTCTACCTCAAACTCAAGTATGCAATTTCTGTCGTGACATTCTTCGTCAACGGTTTCTGTTTCAATGGTTGCGTGTTCGATGCCTCTTTCTTTTAGAAGTGAGCGAACCTTCTCTTTAGCAATATGAGCATCAATATCGGTTACAATATGCATTGAAGCCGAGTTTATTTGTCCGTCGAAACTACGAACATGAATATGGTGAACATCTATAATACCGTCCAATTCACATAAGGACGAGCAAAGCTCTTTAATATCAATTTCCTTTGGTGCTTTTTCAAGAAAAACATTAGCAACTTCAATTAAATTCTTTAAAGCATTAATAATTATAAACACTGCAAGACAAATGGACATAATAGGGTCTAAATAAACAAAATCAGTAAATCGCATTACAACGGCACCGATTAAAACTAATACCCAACCAAGAACATCCTCAAGCATATGAAGATTAACTGCTTTTTGGTTAAGCGAGTCACCTCCACGGGTAAAAAATACCGCAACAAAGTTAACTATAACTCCTATTATCGCAAAAATAATCATTCCGTTATAATTAATAGGCTCTGGGTTAATAAATTTTTCAATAGCATTTACAACAACAATAACCGAACCGATAAGCAGAATCACGCTCGTTAAGGTACAACCTAAAAGAGAGTATCTTGTATAACCATAAGTATACTTTAAGTCCGCATCTTTTTTACTTTTCTTTTCGAGTAAGTATGAAACACAAATACTAAGTGCATCACCCATATCGTGAACCGCGTCGGAAAGGATAGCAACACTACCGGTAAACGCACCGCCGAAAAATTCAAACACCGAAAAAAGCAAGTTCAAAATAAAAGCAATTAAAATTTTCTTGTCACTCTTCATATCAACACCCTCAATTGACAAATTAATAGTACAATGATACAATATATTCAATAACGAACTATTTGTTCATTATTTTACACTTGAATTTTCATTTCAACAATAATCAAATTTCTTTCAATGTACGTTAATGAACAAAAATTAAAAAATGTATGGTGTGAAAATGGATAGAAGACAAAGAAAATCAAGGACCGCTATATTCAAAGCATTTGTAAAATTATTATCCGAACAGGATTTCAACCAGATTACAGTTGCGGATATTATTGACGAAGCGGACGTAAGCAGAGCAACATTTTACGCTCACTTTGAAACAAAAGACTATCTCTTAAAAGAACTTAGCGGAGAATTATTCTGCCATATATTTGACTCGGCAACTAACAAGAATAATGAACATAAGCATATCTTTAACTGCGATGCACCCGACTCAGTATTCCTACACTTATTTAAACACTTTGAGAAGAACGATAACAATATTCTTGAATTGTTAGCAGGTAGAAATAATGATTTATTTTTAAGGTATTTTAAAGAAAATCTGAAAGAGCTTGTAGCCACTCAACAAACAACCCTTGACCTTTGCAATAACTCAGAACTCCCCCAAAACTATATAATCAACCATATCTCCTCAACCTTTGTTGAAACAGTAAGATGGTGGGTTGATAACGGTATGAAAGAAACGGCTGAGGAAATTAATGAGTATTTTAATATATTGATAAAATAAAAAAGCCACCACTTGGTGACTTTTTTTATTTGGTGGAGACGACAGGGCTCGATGGGCACTGCCCATCATTCGCTTCGCGAACTCCCGATTATGTTCGCCTTCGGCGAGACAGGTTCGAGCCCTTACTTTCTATATCATATCCAAAAATAAGAAACCCACCACTTGGTGACTTTTTTTATTTGGTGGAGACGACAGGGCTCGAACCTGTGACCCCTTGCACGTCAAGCAAGTG
>JAZNVE010000020.1:0-5180 GCA_045592665.1 Acutalibacteraceae bacterium | reverse complement strand
CGATACAAGTAGCCGCACCACCGAAAGGCTCGTTTTCTGTGGGGTGATTATGGGTCTCGTTTTTGAAAAGAGGAAGCCAAGGTTCGCTTACGCCGTCAACATCAACATTGATTTTAACTGTACAAGCGTTAATTTCTTCGGATTCATCAAGTTTATCGAGTTTACCGTTCACACGAAGATATTTTACTGCAACCGTTGCAAGGTCCATAAGGCAAATAGGCTTTGTTCTGCCTAATTCTTCCCTTGTTGCAAGGTATTCCTCGTAGGTTTTCTGAAGAAGCTCGTCCTCAAACTCAACATTATCAATAACAGTAAGGAATGTGGTATGACGGCAATGGTCGGACCAGTATGTATCAATCATTCTGATTTCTGTTATTGTGGGGTCTCGATCCTCTGATTTAAAGTAATTCTGGCAGAACTGTATATCATCCGCATCCATTGCAAGACCGTATTCTTTAACGAAGCTTTCAAGACCTGCTCTGTCAAGGTCAATAAAGCCTTCGAGAGTTTTAACCTCTGTGGGAATTTCATACTGCATTGCAAGGGTTTCGTATTTTTCAAGTGTTGCCTCTCTTGATTCAACAGGGTTAATAACGTGCTTTTTAATTTCCGCTATATCTTCTGCCGAAAGGTTGCCGTAAAGAGCGTAAACCTTTGCACTCTTTACTATGGGACGTTCACCCTGAGAGATAATCTGAATACACTGTGCGGCTGAGTCTGCACGCTGGTCAAACTGACCGGGTAAGAACTCAACTGCAAAAACAGTTGCACCGCTTAAATCAACCTCTGCAGTTGCAATGTCAAGCTGAGGCTCCGAGAAAACTGTTTTAATAGCGTAATCAAAAAGCTCCTCGGTAATATTCTCTGCATCATAACGGTTAATAACACGAACATCTGTAAGGTTATTGATACCTAAAAGTGTACGTGCTTCACCTAAAAGAGCTTTTGCCTCGTGGGCAAGTTCTTTTTTCTTTTCAACATAAACTCTGTATACCATTACTTAGTCCTCCAATATAGCAAGTGCTTTTGCGCCGATATCGTGACGATAGAAAGCATTGTCAAAGCTGATTTTATCAACAAGTGCGTAAGATGCCTTAACCGCATCCTTAAGGTTATCTTCAACTGCAGTAACGCCTAAAACACGTCCGCCGTTAGTAAGAAGTTTACCGTCCTTAAGGGAAGCACCTGCCACATAAACATTACCTTCAACATCTTCGGGAATGTTCATTTCAAAGCCCTTTTCATAGCTTACAGGGTAACCCTCGGATGCCATAATTACGCAACAAGCACTTTTATCGCTGAACTTAACCTCAGTTTCTGCGAGAGTGCCATTGGTTGTAGCCATCATAATAGTGAGCAAGTCACTTTCAAGAAGGGGTAAAACAACCTGAGTTTCAGGGTCACCGAAACGGCAGTTATATTCAATAACCTTGGGTCCGTTGGGCGTGAGCATAAGACCGAAATAAAGACAACCCCTAAAGGTTCTGTCCTCTTTATTCATAGCATCAATTGTAGGAAGGAAAATCTTTTCCATACATTCTGCCGCAACCTTGGGTGTATAACAGGGGTTGGGAGCAATTGTACCCATACCACCCGTGTTAAGACCTGTATCATTATCCCCTGCTCTCTTATGGTCCATTGATGAAACCATAGGAACAACCGTTTTACCGTCCGTGAATGCAAGAACGGAAACCTCGGGACCTGTAAGGAATTCTTCGATAACTACGTTGTCACCACTTGTGCCGAACATCTTGTCCTGCATCATTGAAACAACAGCAGCCTTTGCTTCGTCGCGGGTAGTTGCAATTATAACACCTTTACCGAGAGCAAGTCCGTCCGCCTTAATAACTGTGGGAATGGGAGCAGTTTCCAGATATTCGAGTGCTTTCTCCATATCATTGAACACTTCATAAGCAGCAGTGGGAATACCGTATTTTTTCATAAGATTTTTCGAGAAAACCTTACTACCCTCGATTATTGCCGCTTTACCTTCAGGACCGAAGCAAGGAATACCCTTTTCATTAAGAGCATCAACACAACCTAATACCAACGGGTCATCGGGTGCTACAACTGCATAATCAATTTTGTTATCAACTGCAAATTCAACGATTTTTTCAATATCCTTTGCACCGATATTTACACAAGTAGCATCCTTTGCCATACCACCGTTTCCGGGAAGCGCAAAAATCTCGGAAACTTCTTTATTTTCTTTTATCTTCTTAATGATGGCGTGTTCGCGTCCGCCACCGCCGACAACCATAATTTTCATTTTATCACCTTTAATTAATGATGGAAAAGTCGCATACCTGTGAAAGACATCGTCATTCCGTATTTATTCGCACATTCAATAACAACATCATCACGTATTGAACCGCCGGGTTCTGCAATGTATTTAACACCACTGCGTTTTGCACGTTCAATGTTATCACTGAAGGGGAAGAATGCATCCGAACCGAGAGCTACACCGTCGATTGTTTCGAAGTAAGCCTTTACATCTTCATCTGTAAGGGGCTCGGGTCTTTCGGTGAAGTATTTCTGCCAGTTGCCGTCTGCACATACATCTTCTTCATTCTTGTTGATGTATCCGTCGATAACGTTATCGCGGTCGGGTCTGCCAAGGGTATCTTTAAAGGGAAGATTGAGTACCTTTTCGTGTTGACGAAGGAACCATGTATCTGCCTTTGTACCTGCAAGGCGTGTACAGTGAATTCTTGACTGCTGACCTGCACCGACACCGATTGCCTGACCGTCAACTGCGTAACAAACGGAGTTTGACTGTGTATATTTAAGAGTAATGAGAGAAATTATAAGGTCACGGATTGCACTTTCGGGCATATCCTTATTCTCTGTAACAATATTTGTAAGAAGTTCGCGGTTAACTTCGAAATTATTTCTACCCTGTTCAAAGGTGATACCGTAAACCTGCTTATGCTCAATGGGAGCAGGAACATAATCGGGGTCAATTTTAACTATATTGTAGTTACCTTTTCTCTTGGATTTAAGAATCTCAAGAGCTTCGGGTTCATAACCGGGAGCAATAATACCGTCGGAAACCTCGCGTTGAATAAGCTTAGCGGTTGTAACGTCGCAAACATCGGAAAGAGCAACCCAGTCACCGAAAGAACACATTCTGTCCGTGCCTCTTGCTCTTGCGTATGCACAAGCGAGGGGTGACTCGTCAAGACCTTCAATATCGTCAACGAAACAAGCCTTTTTAAGTTTATCGGAGAGAGGGATACCAACCGCCGCAGATGTGGGGCTTACGTGTTTAAAGGATGTAACTGCAGGAAGACCGAGAGCTTCTTTAAGCTCCTTTACCAACTGCCAACTGTTAAAAGCATCAAGGAAATTTATAAAACCGGGTCTGCCGCAGAGAATTTCAATGGGAAGTTCACTACCGTCAGCCATAAAAATCTTAGCAGGTTTCTGGTTGGGGTTACAACCGTATTTTAATTCAAACTCTTTCATTGCCATTTACTCCTTATTTATTCTTGTTTACGATTCTTGAATCATATTTCCCTGTTTCAAGGTCAATATATCTTACGAAAAGAGAAACCTTGTTATCTTCATTAAGGTTTTTCCAGATAATATCTGTCAATGTGTCGATATCTGTATCGGGAAGTTCAAGAGTTTTGGGTTCACCCTCAAAACTGGTAAGAGGGTTGCCGTCACATTTATATGTATGAATAAACTTTGCTTTACCGGGAAGAGGATTTGAATAAGCGAAGGTGTATCTCTGACAGGATGAACCGTCGCCGTCTGCAGATTTAAGAATGGACATTGCGTAATTCATATCCCCGTTTTCAAGGCGGATAATACCCGAAATACGGGGTGTAAAGTTAGGAGCATCATCCTCAAACTCACGGGTACGAAGAGCCTGTTCAAAGGTCATCTGTCTATCCATCAATTCGTAAATAGTATCGGTCTGGTCACCGTTTGTAACGATGGTTTTGTTGCCGAGAACTCTGACGGGAGCGTAGATAATAAGATGGGGGTCAACCATTTTTGACTCATCAAATGCCTGAGTTCTTATACCCTCACCATCTTCAACGAAAACGCGGTTACGACTGTTCTCGCTTCTGCACATTATAAAATATGCAGTAACTGCCTTTTTGCCGTCGGCACTTTTCCCTATAATAATACCTCTACCGTGATAAGGGAGAGAATTAAGTTCATTTTCAAGATTTCTGATTTCCATAATAAACTTTCCTTTCTGAATAAGTAGTGGTCAATCCATTAACCCTACCTCCCTAGTGTAGGGAGGGGGACCATCGTTTGCGATGGTGGAGGGTTATAGCCCCTTGGGGCGTATAATAAAATCATTTACTGATTATGGTTTTTCCGTCTTTAACTGTTATTTTATCATCACAGAAAAGCTGTACCGCCTGAGGAAGAATTTTCCACTCTGCCTCCTGCATAATTCTTTTCTGTAAAGTTTCGGGAGTATCCCCTTCTAAGACTTCAACTGCTTTCTGAAGAATAATGGGACCTGCATCACATTCGGCAGTTACGAAATGAACCGTAGCACCGGACACCTTTACGCCCTTTTCCAAAGCACATTCATGAACGTGAAGCCCATAAAAGCCTTTACCGCAGAACGAAGGTATAAGAGCAGGATGAACATTTATCATCTTATTCTGAAATGCATCACATACATTTTCATCAAGTATTGTCATAAACCCTGCGTAAACTATCAAATCCGCTTTTTCTTCAATGAGTATATCGCGCATTGCTTTACTGTACGATGCAATATCGGAATAATCTTTTCTTACAAGCACACGGGTTTTGATACCATTATCCGTGGCTCTCGTAAGAGCATAGGCATCCGCCTTAGAGGCTATAACACAGGTGATTTTGCCGTTACCTAATTCACCGCGTTTACCCGCATCAATAAGGGCTTGTAAGTTTGTTCCGCCACCGGAAACGAGTACAACTATATTTTTAGCTGACATTTTATTCACCTTATTCAAGAATTATCTTGTCTTCGCCTTCGATAATTTCACCGATTACGTATGCATCGATATCATTATCCTTAAGGACTGAAAGTGAAAGCTCAACCTGGTCAGCAGGAACAACGATGCTCATACCAACGCCCATATTGTAGGTGTTGAACATATCACGCTCCGGAATATTTCCCCATTTAGCAATTACATCAAAAATGGGAAGCACCTTAACGGCGG
>JAZNVE010000019.1:0-1655 GCA_045592665.1 Acutalibacteraceae bacterium | reverse complement strand
ATAACCGCAGGTACGGGTTAAAAGCTCATCAGTATTAGAACCGCTGTTGACACCGCAAAGAATTCTGCCCTCATCAATACCATAAATAAGGTCTGTTAAACCATTGCTTTCTGCAACGTTTCTTATGTAAGCAATTGTTTCGGGGAGAGTGTAGCCATCGGTATATTCACCGGGAGTTGAGTCATAGAAAGAAGCGGAAAGATATTTAATGGGTGAACCTGTTTTACCTGTTTTATAGTTCTTGCCCTTGGCACAATGCTCGATAAATATCGCTTCGTCCCAGACACCTTCGGTTACTGTCATTGAATGGGCACCAACAAAAACATCTTCACCTAAAACATCAACAAGAGCCTGTGCGGTATAGTCATAAAGCTTGCAGTAAGCTTCGGCGCTTTCTTTTGCAAGAGTTTCTTCATCCTCGCTGTCAGAGCCGACAAACCAATCGTAGTTTTCATATTCAGTCATAACACCGAATCGCCAGGTAAGAACCTCTTTTTTGCCGAATTCCTTAACAAGTGCCTTTGCAATTGCTTTTATGTAATCATAATAAACATCATAGTCATCGGGGGGATAGCGGTTCATATTAAAGCCCACATCAGTAGAAGCTTTTTCGGAATATTTAAGAGGAACACTACCTAATTTGAGCATAGGCTTACCACCCAACTCAACAACGCCTCTGCAGTTTTCGATGAGTACTGTGAAATCGTAATCATCAAGAACTGTTCTGTCAAGAGGATCTTTGAACAAATCACGGGTTTCAGTACCGCCTGAGCATTGCATAAACTGAACATACTCAACAAAATCGAAAATATTGTTTTCTTCATTTGCAGTTGCGTTTACAAAAGGGTTACCTTCTATAGACCAGATGTTAACATTACTTACAGGATTTGAAAGGGTTGTTCCTGTCCGGGAAGCATCCACGCTGAAGGTGAACTGGTTCCGGTCACCGGAAATAATACCACCAAAACTTGTAAGAAAAGTTATGATTAATGGTATAAGAATACTTAAAAATTTTGTTACCATAGCTGGCATAAAAACCCCTCCTATTATTTATTTTTCAATTGCAGCTTTCTTGGTGTTGATTTTGTAGAGAATTTCGGAATCAAATTTCTTTGTTCTGTCATATCTGAAGATACCATTTAATTCCTGCTCAACGTCTGTAAGCTGAGTATAGCAGAAGCCAATCATTTTGGGACAGTCGATTAAAGCGGTTGTGAGTCCGTCATAACGAGCATAGAATTCCTCAAGACTTGTTGCGGCATTGCCGTAACCCCAGGCTTTTTCGCGGTCATTTTCCTCGAATTCTTTGAGTTCAACTCGGATTCCACCGTATTCACTCATAAATACGGGTTCGCCCTTCCAGGTCTGCTTGTGTCCCTGATGGTCAAAGAGAATGTTTTTATTTGTAAGGTCTTCATAATGACCTTTGAAAAGGTCGCAATCCTGGTCGTAATCGTGAACATCAAAAATATCTGTTTCAACGTGGAAGTTACCGCTTGTGTCAATACAAGGACGGGTTTTATCAAGGTTTTTAACTGTTCTGTAAACGATTCTGATTACATCGTCATCCTGTTTTCTGCCGTCAATATCCCAGGTTTCGTTATAGGGACACCAACCGATAAGTGCAGGGTGGTTAAAATCTCTTTCGATTTCCT
>JAZNVE010000018.1:0-14646 GCA_045592665.1 Acutalibacteraceae bacterium | reverse complement strand
AGAAAGGTTATCCCATCATTCTTTTCATGCATGCCCCTTTATACGAAAAAGAACTTTATAAGAAAAGTTATAAATTCTGGAACGGGGAAATATGCCTGCTTGGCTCCGATTCAAAAGTTCATCCAGAGGTCAAAGGAGATATAGCAGAGCCCACAGAAGCTTCAAAGGCATTTTACGAATATGTTACCAGTGGGCCTGTGATTAAGGCTGTGCTTGCAGGGCATCTGCATTTCGGTTTTGAGAGCAGGCTTCGCGGTGGTACGATGCAGTATGTAACAAACCGCGGTGACAGAGGAAACGCAAGAGAGATAACAATATTATAAAAAGAAACAATCAGGCGCAACAATATATCTGTTGCGCCTGAAGTATATTCTGTTGTATATTTAGATATTCTCATCGAGTAAATCAATAATAATAGAATACCAAATAAGCTATATAAAAAAACAACTTAAAAACAGGAAATTAAATTATCAATTCATTTTCTTTCCAAATATAAATAAATGTCAGCTATCCAAGTGCTATACTTGGGTGGCTGATCTTTTTTTGCGATTATATAAAGTATAAAGGGCAGATGATAATAAAGCGTTTACTGCCCACAGAAAGCCGTATAACGAGAGTTGTGGTAAGAGTGAATAAACTAACCGTAGAATATGTGTCGCCCTTAATTCAGCCTTTCTTTCCTTTTGCTGATATAAAATATTTTACTGCATAAGTCAAAGAATAGGGAACAGGTTTGAAAACAAAAAAGTTTCCATTTGTGGAGTGGAAACTTTGTGTGCTTTTTATTATTTTTGATGGTTTTATAAAAAGTGAAAAACCCTCGTAAACCTTTAGTTTACAAGGGTTTTCGTGGTCGGAGTGGGTCAACTAAATCCGAACATTTATCTAAATCTTTAAGAGACAGTGTTTCGACACCGTCTCTATAATTAAAATAAAACTCTATTCTGTCATCAAAAACAATTATTGAATTAACAAAAGCATCAACCAATCGTTTGCGATATTCGAGCTTTGTTATATCGTAGTTTTTAAAGCATTCAAACCAAAATCGAATCTGTTCTTCTGTTATCGGAGCGTGTTTTATTTGTTCTTTGGTGATTTCGGTTTCGATATTTCTTTTTGTTGATTCTAACTCGTTGAGCCTGTCCTTTGTGGAATCCGTTATAATGCCCTGTTGAATTGCATTGAGCATATTATTAATACCTCTGTTGGTTTCCGAAAGCTGCTTTTGAAGAGTAACAAGTGTTGTATTTTCTTCTTTTTGATGTTTCATAATTCTCTTCGTTACTTTTTCTATAAGCTCATCATCCCACAAGACAGCTACAATTTTATCTATAACAATGTTTTCAATCCAATCTTTTTTCAGAGCTTTTTTGTCACAGGTTTTCTTTTTCTTAGCAGAGGTACATTTATAATATCTATAAACGGATGAGTTTTTGCTTGTTCCGCTTTCACCAACCATTAAGCTTTTACAACTACCACAGAATAGTTTTGTTGTAAGTAAATAATCATCTTCTGCCTTGTGCTTGGCAGGAGCTTCTTTATTTTTAGCCATAAGCTCTTGCACACTATTGAAAAGCTCATCAGGAACAATTCTCGGTATTCCGTCAGGCTTTTCAATTTCACGATATTTATACAAACCGGTATAACGAATATTAGAAAGCATTTTTGATACAGAGTTTATTGTAAATTTTGTTCCTCTTGTATTGAGTACACCTTTAAAATTCAAATTGTTTGCGATTTCTTTCATAGTAATACCCTCTGCATACATCTGAAAGGCTGAAAGTACATAAGGTGCAGTGTTTGGATTGATAATAAAATGTTTTTCACAATCAAGCATATAGCCAAAAGGTAAAGTACCACCATTCGACTTGCACTTCAAAGCATTTTCGTGGTGACCTCTTAAAACCTTTTCAGAAAGGTCGGCTGAATAATACTCTGCCATACCTTCTAAAACTGCTATAAGCATAATACCGCTAGCATCTTCAGGAATGTTTTCTGTTGCCGAAAGAATCTTGATTTTGTTTTTGCTAAGAAGCTTTTTGTACACTGCACTATCTATTTGATTTCTGGAAAATCGGTCTAATTTCCATACAAGTATTGCATCAAAAAGACCTGAATCACTATCTTCAGCCATTTTCCTGAATTGCGGGCGCTTGTCCGTTCTCGCCGATTTAGCACGGTCAATGTATGTTCCGACAATTTCAATACCGTTCCTTTTAGCGTATTCCGTGCACATTCTGATTTGACCTTCAATGGATTCCTCTCTCTGCTTACTACAGGAAAATCTCGCATAAATTACTGCATTCATTAAATTTTCACCTCATAATAAATTTAGCAAACAACTGCGCCGATTACGTTACTAAAACGTTAACAAAGTACGTACAAATTGCGCACATTTCTATGGCGTGTGTATTCGCTTATACCTACTATGACAGAAATTAAAATTTTTAATGAAAAAGTGAGAAGAATAAAAACAAATAATGCCCCTTGCACTCGGCATAGGGCATATATATTGCTAAAAATAGGCTTTGCAACAAAAACCGTCCGCTATTTGTAACTATGCAACGAAAGTAGTCCGCTATTTTAAAAAGTTAAGCAAAGTATCATCTAAACCTCTTTTTGTAGCAAAAAAATCGCATTTAAATGCCGTTTCAGGTTGCTTTTTTGTCAAAAACGGTGTTGTTTTCTCAAAAATGCAGGTTTAAATTTATAAGTGCAACAAAAACAGTACGCTATTTTTATAATTTGCAACGAAAGTAGTATGCTATATATGAAAAAACTATGCACGAGAGCCATTTATAATTAGTGTATATAATAATTCCTAATTATTACAATTCATTTGCTGTTTTATAAACTCAATTTTTTGATTATCCCGCTTTTCTTTAACATTCATTCTATAACCATCTTGAGAAGATTCTTGATAAACTTTCAGATATTGTTCCAAAGATAAAAGCATAAATTTAGTTTCTGATATATTGCGGATTTCAATATCCAAAATATCAATACCCACAAACTCTTTCAAGCCTTCAATAGAAGCGTAAGAATAATCAATATTACCTTTACGAAATGTGTGTTCGTGTTCATCAATTAATGTATATCCGTGACTTTCCAAAAATAATTTAAACTCTTTCCACTTGTTACCAGTTACAAACACCTGTGGGATAAGGATATCAATATCATCTGCATTTAAGGATGAATTTGTTAAAAACTCTAATCCTAACGAGCCATAAAGCAAAGGAATAATATTAAATTTGTCATTAAGCATTTCTGCATTTTGTAAAAAGCAATTAAACTTTGTCATATTACACCCTGTTATAAATCAAATCTTTCTTTTATCATCTCGGCAACGACATCAGGTGCTAAGTTTGAGTTATCAATTTTGATATAATTTGGGAATGTTATTTCACCATCATAACTTTCTGTACGATATTTTTCATCTGTATCAAGCAAATCCTTTCTTGCAAAATCAAGGTTACGTTTTGATGGTTTATTATTAAGTCGGTTTTCGGTTGAGTTTCGCTCTAACCTGATTTCCTGAGAAGCAACAAGTTCAACATAATAAACTTCCGCACCTTGCTCTTTGAATAAATCAGAAACACATTTTATGTAATCCCAATCACCTTGGTGGTCAAGCGCCCATACATAAGTGAATATCATTCCGTAATTGTTGCTCTTTGAAAACTCTTCAAAGAAAACCTGTCGTAATCTATTGACTGTTTTCCCCTCGTAATATCCGAATATTTCTATTACTGGTTCTATAGTCATATGATTATGAAATAATTTAAGGTCGGTAATTTTTGCAAGTTCTTGTCCGACAGTCATTTTGCCAACTGCCAAATTACCGAATATTATAACTAATTTCATAGTATCAAATCCTTTGAATCAAATTCTTTCGACAAAATCAATCAACTGTTTCAGATTATGTATCGTCCATTCATCATTGTTTTCACCATTTCGGTCAAGATAAAATGCAGTGAAACCTTGCTCTCTTGCACCATCAGCCTCTTCTTTGCAATCGTCAACAAATATACTTTCAGATGCGGTTACTCCTTGTGCCTCAAGTGCAGCATTGAAAATAATCGGACTTGGTTTTCCTGCACCGACTAATGAGCTCGCAGTAAATGAAGTAAAATACTTTGCTATACCGAGTTGCTGTAATGTGAATTCAAGTGACGGTGAAGTATCGCTGATAACGCCCATTTTATACCCGTGATTTTTGAAATATTCAAGCACATCTATCGTTTCAGAAAATAATGCTCTGTCGCCATTACACCAAAGCTCATTAAAGAGTAAGTTAGCTTTGGTTTGAACCTCTTCGGTAACACCTTCACCAATAAGCAAATGATAATAGTATCTCTTGAAAAAACCACACTCATCATCAAGTGTTTTGTACCAAGGTTTTCTGCCTTCGCTTGCGAGTTGAAACAGCGATATCATTTTATCGTAATCAAGTTCAAACGGCTTGCCACTCCACTCGCTAATCGTCTTATCACGCCACGCTTCTTTTTCAGCAGTAAAATATGTCAAAGTTCCGTCACGGTCAAAGAATATTGCTTTGTAGTTCATATAGAGGCCTCATTTCCTATGCAGAATATGCCATACATCATCACCGGCGAATCCGCATTTTCTATATAGTGCTTCGGGATTGGTCATATTATCAACTTTGCCTGATACAGTTGCAAAATCTGCAACATCTTTCATTTTGAACAGTAGTTCTGTTACTATTAACTGACCGATTTTCTTTCGTCTATATCGCGGTAATACCTGTATCCATTCCAAGATAAGCTCTTTTGTTTCTGTATCAAAATCAGCTATGCCACAACCAACATATATGCCCGTTGCTTTTTCTTTAACCATTATCCATAGTTCTTCCTTATAAACAGGTGTTTTGGTATAACCTTTGATAATCTCTTTGTTTACAGATATGTCCGTATATGAATCGTTTATTATTTGCACTATTTCTTTAATGTCTCTTCGTGTGGCTGTTACAATCTCAAAATCATCATTCGTGATTTTTGGTATTTCCTTGAGATTGTGATACAACCGAAAATATTTTTCATCAGTATAATCTGATAAAATATCTTCTTTGAAATCCTTATTGTGCTGAATTTTCATATCAGGTAGTATTACAATATTTTTTGCTTTCCAATACGGAATTGAAAGGGCACCGCAAGGGTTATTCAAATATTCGGTAAGTGTAATCATTTCTTCTCCAAATTCAAATAATTCTTTATCTTTTCAAACAATATTTTTCTATCATTATCTGATAACAATGTTTCTTTTTTAGGGTTATAATGATGACTAAATTCCATATCAACATATCTGTTATTATTTATAGTTATGGCTTTATTGTATCTAGGTCTTACATGCATATGCAAGTGTGGGTTTGGGGTGACTGATTTATAAAAATCATTCATCAAGCAACTCCAATTACACAAGTCTGCTCCTAATACATTTTTTAAACAATCTTCAATTTTCGTGATAATATCTTTTAGTTCAATCCATTCGGACAAATTGAGAGCGGACAGATTGGCGCAATGCCGTTTAAGAACGACAATACATCTTCCTAAATAATCTTGTTTATCAGCTAAAAACACATACCAATGCACACTCTCATATACGATGTTTTGTTTTTCTGCGTCAGTAAAATTGCACCAACAACACTCTTTTTGAAAACTATTTATTTCTTTGTAAATCTCCTCAATACACGGTAATTTATAAGCAATATAATCATCTATGCTGTCAGGGAATAGTTTTGCACCTTCTTCTTTCACCTTGCTATATTTCAGCACTGCAACGGGATTGTTTCTCAAATAATCTCTAAAAGCAATATGCCTGTGAAGTTCAGAAGGAAATTCAGGACAAACATATAAATGATGTTTTGGTAAATCTACATTTCCTTTGTAATCAAAAGCTTCTCTGTCTTTTATGCCGAGATTTCCTTCGTGTATATAGCCAAGAGTTGCTAATCTTTCAACTACTATATCAAATACGGAATAATCCTTTATAACGATATCAATGTCAATAATCGGTTTCGCAGAAAGCCCCTCAACGGATGTGCTACCGATATGCTCAATGCCGACTATTGTATCTTTTACTGCCGGTAAAATATGTTGTTTAATTGTCTCAAAATCCGCTTTCCATTGTTCATTATACGGAACAACTACAACTCGTTTTGCCATTTTTATACCTCTGTTGTATAAGTATCACTTATTATTTACTTGCTTTTACAATCAAAAATGACGGCTTGATAAACTCATCATATAACGCAGGCCATTTTTCCATTGCCCAAGGTTGTGGTTGGGGTTCACAAACTTCCTCAATTTTGAATCCCGCTTTAGCTAAAGCATTTATTGTATCACTGAAAGTTCTGTGATATTTTCTTACACCATCAACATACCAGTGAACATATCTTTCACCAGGTTCATTATAATTTGAAAATGTGTATGAAACTTTTCTGCCATTTTCATCTTTATTGTAATGTCCGTTGCCATCTATTGTTGCGGTAATAAGCGGATGCTCCTGTGAAAACAAAAGAACACCGTTTTCGTTGAGTAGTTCATATATATCTTTGCAAAGTTTTTCAAAATCCTCAATATAATGAAAAGCTAAAGAACTGTAAACCAAATCAAATTTTTGGTTAAGAGTTGATATATCAGTCATACTCATATTTATGTATTCAATATTTGGGTGGTACGCTTCTTCTTTAGCTACAGAAAGCATCTTCTCAGAGATATCAACACCAACAACGCTACTTGCACCATTTTTTATAAATTCAATGCAATTAGCACCGCAACCGCAACCTAAATCTAAAACTGTTTTTCCTGTCTGGTCTGGTAACATTTCTTTCATTGCAGGTTGTTCCAACATATTATTTGAGTTAATTTCTCTGCTTCTCAATTCACTGTAACCTGCAAAGAATGTATCATTATCATAAATATTCTGATTGCTCATAGTGATTCCTCCATAAAAACAAAACAGGCACCTCCGAAAATACGGAGATACCTTAATTTACAAAAAGATAAAAAATATATCAATCGCAAATGGACAAAACGGCTCTCCAAGTCATAAGATTAAGATTCATTGTCATTTTGTCCACCTACTTTTTTCTTAATGTTAGTTGTCATTATAGCAACATTATCACAATAAGTCAAATAACAAAACCGGATTATCCATCGTTAAATTATGTATCATCAATTACATCTTCGATAATAACACCTAATTCAAGCAATGCCATAGATACGAGTGAAATTAGAGAAAAGCCCTTATAATTTTTATGATTTTCTTGCTGTTTGTCGTATACATTTAGCAAAGTATCCGCAAGATTATCCAAATCATAACTATCAATACCCAAATTGCTTAAAGCCTTATCCATTTCAAATACCGCATCTACTATGTGGCTTTCCTTTGATATATCCTCCTCAGAAAAAGAATATTTAGAAATTTCCTTTTTGGCATCTTTACCCAAGAAATAGAAATCTTTGAATACATCTTTTTTAACACAAGACAAAATGTAACTCTCAACAGACGGATAACTTAACAGAAGTTGCCCTTGGTCACCAGTATCATTACTATAAGGGTCAGTATATTTTTTTACATACTTTCCCCTAAGTTCATTTGGTTTATAACTCAAGTAATCTCTATCATATAGATAAAAAATCGGGCAATCTTCTGGTTTGATTTTAAATTCAGAACGTAAACGACTAAAAAGTTCATCAATAGTTTCGTCGTTCAGTTGAGTTAATTGATTTTTCGGAAGATTTAATGCGAAAACTTGAGAATAAGGGTTGCTTCCATACCCAATAAACTCATCACATCCTCGCCGTAGCTCTTGTACATTATATCCCAAAATATTGCAAAAAATATTTTTTAAAAGTCGTAATTCGGTACCTCCGGTTTCAGGTCTACCACCCTCAACAACAAATATGACTGTACCAATATTTTTGGATTTATCTATCTTATACTTCTTCATCATATAAAGGCAATCCCTCAAACATTCCACCTAAATACATTTTCTCCATATTTTGGGCTTCTCTAGGTTTATATTGAGAAAGTCGTTTAACTTTACTTCCATTTGGGCCTTCAAATGTTACCAAGTTTATTTGGTCAGGGCGAAAAACTGAATTAGAAATCAAATTTGTATCGTGGGAAGTAATAAACAACTGTGATTGAACGGATTTTTCCATAAAAAAGGAAATAATTTTTTCTGCAAGTTTATTGTGAAAACTATTCCCAAACTCATCTATAACTAAAATTCCTGGCTTTTCTACAACGTTGATTAAATGAGGTAATAAATCCGCAAACACCTGATTTCCCTGAGATTCTGTATGGAAACTATTGGGTATTGGAAAACTTTTTCGTTTGAAAAATATACCTTTTTGTTCTGAACCAAGCACAATTTTTAGACCTTCACCTTGACTCTCCTGCCCATATTCCATAAAAAAATTGTAGTTAAAATCTTTTAAGTATTTATTGAGTTTTTCTACCCCATTTTCTTCAGCATAGTTTGTAACAGCCTTTCCGAAGTGAGCTGATTGGTTGTAACCATCAACGCGATATGAATTAAACAAATAGTTCATTAATTCGTGTAGGACAGGCTCTTGGGGAAAACGACCTGTATTAAATGAGGCTGTTCGTAAAAATAATGTATCGCCATCAAGATTTTCAACTACAATTGGTGAGTCTCCTATATGAAGTTCACCATAAGAACCCTCACGTATTAATACATCTACATCATCAATAGAAAGTCTTTCCGATAAATTTTTGGTTCTTACATTATAGCTTATTTTATAAAAAACTTTTCTTGTACCAAACACAAATTCATATTCAATTGTTGTAACAGATGTTCTGCCAAAAGTGCATCTGTAATTTGCAAACGAAGCACCCTCACCTTTGATTAAATCAATTATAAACGCAATTCCTTCTAAAGCATTAGATTTGCCGGATGCGTTAGGTCCAATAAATAGAGCACCCTTAAGGACATCCCCTTTGAAAACATTGGTTTCAGATAAAATAGAATATTTTGTTGATGTAAAGTCAAATTCAGTTCTAGTTGAAAATGATAAAAAATTAGTTAAATACATTTTAGTAAGCATTTTCAATCCCCCTTATAAGCTATAATACTCTTAAATTCACGATACGTCAATAGTATGTGTAATTTTTTTACACATATCAAGTAATATTTTTACACTTAATATATGATAAAACATCGCTTTAATTTGTATTCACAGAAAAAACCATAACATAACTTTTAAACAAACGAAAACACTACCGTTATGTATTACAAAACAATTTGTTTTTCGTTTTTTAAATCATTTTCTGTGATAATTATATTGTCGAGTAAAAAAGGCTTTGTTCCCGATTCGTTTCACCTTTCCACTATCGTGTTTGGCTTTCTGTCACAATATATACAGATAATAAAGATGAAAGGTGTTATGAGGTTCGGCGGATGTAGTGCTGAACAAACCCGAAAGGAGAATCGGGAATGGTTGCTGTAAGTAAGGAACGCTTGAAGCAACCTGCAAGTGAAACTTGCACCCACCAAATAGCGACTTGGTGGGTACTATTAGAGGTTATTTTTCAATTTCCGAAGGATTATTTGGAAAATAACCATCTAATAGCGATGAAAATTGATTTTCTCATATAACCAAATTCAAAACCGCCTGTATAAGAATTTCAAAAATCATCATAGTTCCTCGTAGCGTATAGGATGTCAACCTGTACGGACGGCCTTTTCTCGGCGGTGTATTTTTAAGATTTACACCAATAAATTGAGACTCGACAGTTTAACAGAGCGAAAGCTCCGGCACGGCAGAGTGAACCGTGAGAAATAAATCACTCCTACTTGATAGTCTTACGAAAGGAACAACAGAAATGACAAGACGAAACAAAACCCGTGGTAAAACGGTTTCACGAGCATTATTTGACAATGCAAAGGAATTTTTTGAAAACTACTGCAACGATGTTACAAGAAATACTTATATGAAAAATTACAGGAAATTTATTGACTATTGCAGAGCAAATTTCAACTGCAAGACAAAAGAAGAATGTGGAGAGCATATTCAAAAATATGCAGATTGCCTTAAAGAAAAAGGTTACACACCAAGCACAGTTCATACATACCTTGCGCCTGTGTGCGTGTATCACAATATATCAATGGATAAAGTCAAAAAGGAATTAAGAAGAACTGCTCATTACAAAAGAGGCAGAACCAACAACGAAAAAACACACAGAAGTGATAACGATATAAACAATATCAAATACCAACGAAGCGTAGATTTTCAATCCGTAGTAGGAATACGCAGAGCAGAGCTTTCTCGACTCACAGGAAAAGATTTAGTAACCGACGAATCAGGCTATCTGTGTGTACGAGTAGGCAGGGGCAAAGGTGGAAAGCTGCAACTCCAAAGAGTATTACCGCAACATTATGAAATGATTAAAAGTTACTTTAAGGACAAGAATCCTGACGAAAGAATTTTTACAAAAGAGGAATTAAACAACAAAGTATCTTATCACACGCTGAGAGCCCAAAATGCTCAAAGGTGTTATGAATATTACCTGAACAGATTGAACTCTGAGGACGTCTACAGAGAGCAATTAACGAAGGAAATAATCAAGCGGCATCAAAGGTATTGTATTGATAAGAAAACAGGCAAACCTAAAAGATTTGACTATCACGAAATACAAGGATTTTATCATCTGCGTGGAGCAAACAAGGAATTAGCCCAAGCAAACGGACTGCCTACAAAATACGACAGGTTGGCACTTATGGCAGTATCAATTTTCCATTTGTCACATTGGAGAAATGACGTAACAGTGCAGTCATACATTTTAGCAATTTAAGGAGTTTTTACTATGAAGAAAAATTTATTTATATACGAAAAAGGAAACGCATTTATTCAAATTCTCATATATCTGAAATACAAGATTTTGGGAAATGATATGGGAGAATGCAAGGTTTCCGACAGTGTTATTGATTCGTTTTCAAGACTGTTCCTTCCCGATATACAAGCATTTTTCGAAACCGAAGAAGGCTTGAAGGCATATGAGGAATGGAAGGAAAAGAAACAGAAATTCTAACACAAAAACAACAGGCAGATGAAAAATCATCTGCCTGTATTTAATCATAAAAAGAAGAATAACCCAAACGTATCTCCTACAAGATAAATGTTCGGATTATTCTTCCGTGGTCGGAGTGAAGGGATTCGAACCCCCGACATCTTGCTCCCAAAGCAAGCGCGCTACCAACTGCGCTACACCCCGATATAGAGTAAATTAAGTTTTTGAAAAGAGGTCCAGCGCGCTTCCTGTTGCAACATAGTCGTCTTGCTCGTTATTCACTTCGCAATACTCCTTGTTGCGCCACTCCTTATTCCTCGCTGCATCCGCCACCGGCGGCGCTCGGAAACGTCCCCAACTGCGCTACACCCCGATATAGAGTAAATTAAGTTTTTGAAAAGAGGTCCGGCGCGCTTCCTGTTGAAACATAGTCATCTTGCTCGTTATTCACTTCGCAATACTCCTTGTTGCGCCACTCCTTATTCCTCGCTGCATCCGCCACCGGCGGCGCTCGGAAACGTCCCCAACTGCGCTACACCCCGAAAAGAAATTAAATATTTAAGTTATTTAATTAGCCCTATGATTATATAAAAATTAATCTTGGTTGTCAAGGGTTGAGTTTTTTGATGGTTGGAAATTTAGTTTTTTATTAGCATAAATATGCTTATATTCTATGATTATTCTAAAGTTTCAATTTCGCTATCATAATATTGTTCCTGAAAGTGAACCGCGTTTGCGATTTCTTCCTTGGTAAAGTTCATTCCTATTGGTGCACCCACGAGTTTATCTTCAACATCATTATGTCTGTGTACAATAGCAATAATTCTGCATTCGTATTCTTCAACAGGATTTTCTACACCTAAAAGATAAACGTCCAGCTCTTCGCCGTCACCACCCAAAACGCCGGGTATGTAACCATAATTGATAGGATAAGTCAAGGCGTATTTTTCTTTTTTATGAACGTAGCCTATGGGACGGTCAATACCTATTTTTACGGTTTTACCAAGGTATGATTTTACTTGTTCCTTGCGTTCTTCGTATGTCATAATATGCCCCGTTCATTATTCGTTTACTACGCTTATATGTGTTTTGCCGTAGTATTTTAAAAGTTTGATGTGTTCATCGGTTATTTCTTCGCCACTTACAACTATCGGTATTGCGGGAGGGCAGGAAACCGTAGGTGTTCCGCATATTTTCCCGTTAGCCTTATCTATTGGTGTTTCAATACACTTTGAATAAATAGCATTTCTTATAGTCATTTTCTGTTGACCTTTAACGAATGAAAAATCGTTATTATCTTTTGCTTCACAGAAGTCAGGCAAATATTCAATAGCTTTTTTCAGTCTTGAAAAATCTTCGTCCCGGTTCTGTGCTGTTGCCATAAAAACAACAAAATCATTATCGGCATATTCGAACTCAATATTACATTTTCTGAAATGTTCAGCAATATCAAAATCATTTTTGCAAAAATTAGAGAAATCTGCAGTGATTTTTATTGGTTCTTCCGAAATATTGTTTATTCCCTTGGAATTTAAAAGTCCGGTTATATTTTCAACCTTTTGTGAACAGCTTTCCAAATCATTTTTTATAGTTTTCTCTATATATTCATTACATAAATCGAGGGATTGAAGCAATAAATATGATGGACTGCTTGTTCCGTAAATGGTCATAGCCTCTTTTGCGTTTTCTGTGAAATTATATTTATCACTTTTTGCAATATGCAAATATCCGCAACCCGTAAGTGCGGGGAGTGTTTTGTGGGCAGAATCGCAACACATATCGGCACCCTGAAGTATGGGGTGAAACGGCTCTTTCACAAACGCGGAATATGCACCGTGAGCATTATCTACAAGAAGGGGAATATCATATTTCTTGCAAACCGACGAAAGGGCACGGATATCCGTGAGTTTACCTAAATAGTCGGGTGTAGTTATATAAACCGCAAAGGGCAAATGCTCGGTTTTTTGCAACTCTTTTTCTAAAATATCCGCGGTGATTACGCAACTACAAAGACTGTTGCAGTTTTCGGGATACAACCATTCCACATCAAAACCGATTTTTGCCGCGGCGAAAATAAAGGCTTTGTGAGCATTTCTTCCGGCTAAAATATAGGGATTTTTTGTTGTATCTTTTCTGTTGATATAAGCTATATGGAGCATAGCATTTATTGACTGACTTGAACCACCGGTTGAATAAAGAGTTGCTTTAGTTCCAAAAAGGCGGGAGGCATTTTCTTCACTTTCTTTAGTTATACCATCGGGACAGGAAAGGTCGTCCGCACCTTTTATTTCGGTTATATCATATTTTTCCAAGCCAAAAAAAGACACACCCTTATGACCCGGCATATGAAAGCGGGTCGCATCTGATTTTATGTAATCATTTACAAAATCAATAATGGGTGTGTTCATAAAAATTCCTTATTCTGCCTCGGCAACCTTCATCATAACCGCACATTCGATACGTTTTTTGAAAAGTTCGCAACCGTATTCGTATATGCCTGTAATTTTGCCTGTGGCGTGGTATGAGTTGGCGGCACAACCGCCTGAGCAGTAGAGTTTTGCCCAACAATCCTTACAATCGGGACGGGCGTAAGCGTTACAAAGTTTAAATTCATTCTGAACCTCGGTGTTTGTAATGCCGTCATAAATATTACCTAAGAGATATTTTTTATCACCTACAAACTGGTGGCAGGGATAAATATCACCCGAGGGTGTAACCGCTACATACTCTGTGCCCGAACCGCAACCTGATATGCGTTTGTAAATACACGGTCCGTGTTTTAAATCGAGCATATAGTGGTAGAAAGTAAAGGGTCTGCCTTCTTTTTGACGTTTAATCATCTCTTTAGCGAGGATTTCATATTGCTCAAAAAGAATGGGTAAATCCTTTTCGGTAAGTGCGGCAGGGTCAGTGGGTGCGCAAACAACGGGTTCCATACTAAGTTCCGTAAAGCCCATATCAGCCATATGGAAAATATCATTTGTGAAGTCCGTATTAGCGTGGGTGAAAGTACCGCGCATATAATAACTCTTGTTACCGCGACGTTTTACGAATTCTTTGAATTTAGGTACAATTATGTCGTAACTGCCCTTACCCGAGTAATCTTTTCTTAGTCTGTCGTGAATTTCTTTTCTGCCGTCAAGACTAAGAACGACGTTGCTCATCTCTTTGTTGGAGAAATCAATAACATCGTCATCTATGAGCATTCCGTTGGTAGTAAGTGTAAAACGGAAGTTTTTATTATGTATCTTTTCCTGCTCACGAGCATATTCAACTAATTTTTTTACAACATCCCAGTTCATAAGGGGTTCGCCGCCGAAGAAGTCAACCTCAAGATTGTGACGACTACCCGAATGAGCAATAAGAAAATCCAAGGCTTTCTTACCGGTTTCAAAGTCCATAAGGGCACGTTCACCGTGGTATTTACCCTGACTTGCGAAACAGTATTCACAGTTAAGGTTACAGGTGTGTGCAACGTGCAGACACATAGCCTTCAAAACAGTATTTCTGTTTTTGAAGTCGAATGCCATATTTTCATATGTATCGGGAGTAAACAGTTTTTTGTTATCCTCAAGGTATTTAATATCC
>JAZNVE010000017.1:0-9104 GCA_045592665.1 Acutalibacteraceae bacterium | reverse complement strand
GGTTTGGTTGTGCTTACAGGTGATATGGGCTCGGCACTCGTTTTCGTATTTATGACCATAGCAATGCTTTATTTTGCGGGGCTACATATCGGTTTCTTTGCCGGTGGCGGACTTTTGGCGGTAGCCGCATCCCCACTTATATGGATGTATGTTTTCGACGATTATCAAAGAAACAGATTTTTGGCACTTATAAAACCCGAAGAATTTGAAGCCGAAAGCTACCAGCAATTAAAGGGTATGAACGCTTTAGGGTCGGGCGGTTTCTTCGGACAAGGTCTTTTTAACGGCACATATACGCAGGGCGGTATTGTTCCCGAAAGTGAAAACGACTTTATTTTCACCGCAATCGGTGAGGAAACAGGCTTTTTCGGTTGTTTAGTCGCATTAGGTTTGTTATTTGCAATCTGTTTCATAATGATAAAAACAGGTAAAAATGCCAGGGACTTTTCATCACAGCTTGCCTGTTACGGCATTGCTTCAATGATTGCCGCACAGGTTGTTATAAATATCGGTATGTGCATTATGCTCTTACCCGTTATCGGTATTACTCTCCCCTTCTTCAGTGCAGGTGGTACAAGCACACTTTGTCTTTACGTTGGTGTAGGTCTTGTATTCAGTATTTACCGATACAACCGTTCACGTGAAGCAATTAATTTCAGACTTTCAAAAATTGCTTCTCCTTTCTCGGAAATATAAAATACAAGGGGCTGTAAACTAATTGGTTTACAGTCCCTTACATAATTTATGCGTTATTCATTTTTTCTTTCGCTGCAGTTTCAGCACGGGTACGCTCTAAGTCAAGATACATTCTGTCTCTTGTTTTCTGGTCAACATTGTAGAAGAACATAGGTATAAGGCTTATTAAATCCATAATAAGTCTGGGACCAAAAGCAGCTATAAACATTTTCCACATTGTGTCCTCGGTCTGAACAGCAGTAATACCTGACTGGAAGCCTGCCCATCTTGCAAGTAACATTGAGTTGATTTTTGTTAAAGCAATTCCTCTGACTTTATTTATGTAACCTGTCAAAAGGTTAACTGTTGCCTCAACTCTGTAGCCATTCTGCCACTCGCAATAGTCAAGAACTTCGTAGTTAATTTCAGCATCAACAATTTTCTTTGTAGCATAGAAAACCATTTCAACACTATTACCAATTGCCATTGCAATAGTCATCGGTAATTTCTTTTTATAGAATCCCTTTCCTTTACCTCCGATTAAACCGACAAGGAAGAAAAGACCCTCGGAGAATATGATCGAGCTACGTTGCGTAATCCATAAAAATTTGGTAGAAAATCTTTTTCTGAACTTGGTAGCCCAAGGGTAGCTGGCGTATGAAATCGGCATACCGGGTATACCGGCAATGGTTGAAATCATATTGAATTTCAAAACGCTGTCGTAATAAAGAGATTCGGACGTTTGTATATCAATACCGTCTATAAAGCCTGAAAGTGTATAAATCAAAAGAGGCTTGTTTTTGAATACAGAGAACATACCCTTCATAACCTGAGGTGGTTTTTCAGACTGTGGTACACGCTCTTTGCTGACAAAAACCCAAATTACCGCCGGGATTGTAGCAATCGCCCACCACCAGATTTTCATTCCGGAAAAAACCTTTGCAAGATTTAGTTTTATCTTACCATTTGCAACGAGGTCGAATATAACACCCGCCAATTGCTCGGGAACTCGCCTGAATAAGTCACCTGCAAAACGTGAAGATACAAGAAGCGAGGTTCGTTCGTTGGGGTTGGGAGTAAAAACATTATCGATGTATCCGCCACCACCAAAAAATGCACCTACAGTTTCACCAATATAGGAAAGAATCATATATAATATAAGTCGCTGTGCAGCATTCAAATCATATCCGTCACAAATAAGCGGCAAAATACAAGTAACAAAACCAACAACAAGGCTGGGTAAAAGTGACAAATACTGAAATGGCTTGAACTTACCCCAACGGGTACGCATTTTATCAATAATAACCGCAGAAAGAGGGTCGTTTATCAGGTCGTAAATACCTAAACCGACTGCTGCGTTACCGTGAGCTTCCGCATTAAGTCCTAAAATTTTATACATAAAAAGCTCAGAACCTGTATCGTATTTACCCATTGATAATTCTGCAGCAGCACATTTAATAATATAAGCAACTCGCTCTTTTGTAGAACAGAACATTCTGTTCATATATGCAAAATTATTATCAGGCTCAAAAACGTATTCACGTTCGTTAACAGCAATATTTTTATTTTCTTCGCTCACTTTTTCGCCTCCTCTTTATTTAATTGGGCTTCCTTTTCTGCCTGAAGCTTTGCAAGACGACGATACATTTCAGCCCTTATTTCGTCCTGAGGAACACCGTCTTCGACCATTTTAAAATATTCCTCAATCGGAATACCACCGACAAAGCACGGTGCATGCTTAACATCTATACCTTTTTTGAAAACTAAAATATCAACAACAAAATTAACAATTAATAAAAGGATATAGACAAATGGCGCTATGGCAAAGTTAATTGTAAAATAGGGATTTTCGGGAATAACGAAAAACAGAACACAAGAAATAATGCTCATAACAAGGAGGCTTATATCAAATCCGTAGCACATTGATTTACCTCTCTTTGAGCAACTCATAGTAAGACATAAAAACCTGACTAAAAGCAGAACAACCGTAACAAGTATTAAGGCAATAGCCAATAAAAATAAAACCAAAGGCAATTTACCATCAGAATTACTTAAAAGGCCTAAAATTGCATCAAAATTGAATTTGTCCAGTATGTCTAAAAGCGAAAACAAGCTGAAATAGCCCTCAAAAGGAACAAAAGGTTCGGCAAAAGAGCATTTAAAGAAGGGCACAACAATCGCCAATATCGGAATAAGACTTGTAAAAATTCTTACTACGGCAAGTCGAGAGCCTACAAATGATGCTTTAAGTCTGTCAATTTTCTTTTGAAAATGGTAATACTGAACCTCAGCAATATCAGCATCCTTCATCAGGCGTTCCTGAATATCATAAATTACGATATTGCCACCACAATGAGGACAATGCTGTTTCCAGTCAGTTATTTTTAAATGTTTACCACATTTAGGACAATCAGCCAAAAAATCACCCCTAAAATAATTCATATATTCATAATAACATTTCTTCAAAAATATGTCAATATTTAACAAAAAACGAAACTCACGATAATCCGTGTTCTGTTTGTATATATTTTATAGTTTTTTTAGTTTTGCCATTTTAGCCATAATCTTTTTTGTGCCGCAATTATCAAAAGCAATTTCAAGCACCATATCACCGCCAACGGAGTTTGCGCTGATAATAAGACCTTGTCCGAAGGTTTTGTGTTCAACAGTATCACCTACTTTATAATCAAGAGCAGGTGCACTTGTTTTCTCTGTTTTCAGAGCATTACTGAAGCCACCGCGAGAGAAACCCTGGGCACTTGAACCCGAATTTGATGAACGTTGATAGGAAGTAGTTTTGTCGTTTCTTGAATTATCGCGACTAAATCCGCCACCAAATGATGAACCGAAATTATTTTTGGCAGAATAACCACCGAAAAAGCCCTGTTGAGGCGAATTAAGATTAGAATCCATAAGTTCATCCGGTATTTCCGCAAGAAAGCGTGAGGGTCTTGTAACGGAAGTATTACCATAAATCATTCTTGTACGGGCGTTGGTAATATAAAGTTTCTCTTTCGCACGGGTAATACCAACGTAACACAAACGTCGTTCCTCTTCAACCTCACTCGGGTCATACATAACCTGATTTCCCGGGAAAAGACCTTCTTCCACACCAACAATAAACACAACGGGGAATTCAAGACCTTTTGCGGAATGTAAGGTCATCATAACTACCGATTCGTTTTCCGAGTTATAGTTATCAATATCGGTCATCAACGCAACTTCTTCAAGGAAGCCTGTAAGGGTGCCACCCTCATTTTCTTCCATATAACGCAAAAGGTTAGCGAGAAGCTCCATAACGTTGGCTTTACGTTCTTCCGCCGTTTCCTTGTCAATTTCAAGGTACTGCATATATCCCGTCAAGGAAATTACATCTTCGAAAAAGTCCTGTACTTCCTTTTTCTCAAGGGATTCGGCAAGAGTATTCAACAAATTAGAAAATTCAAGTAATTTGGCAGCTGCTCTTGAAAGCATCGGGTACTCGTTGGCATGGGAAATAACCTCGTAAAACGACAAACCCAGACCGTCGGCAATTGAAGCCGCATTATTGATTGTAGTTTCTCCTATACCTCTTTTGGGTTCATTTATAATTCTACGCATACGAACCGTATCCGAAGGATTAGCGATTACAGAAAGATATGCAAGAATGTCCTTAACTTCCTTACGGTCATAGAACTTATGACCACCGAAAATCTTGTAAGGAACAGCGTTATAAACAAGAGCACGTTCAATACTGCTTGATTGAGCATTTGTTCTGTATAAAATAGCAAAGTCCGAAAGCTTACGTCCTGTTGCTACACCATTGAGAATTTCGTCGGCTACAAATCTACCCTCGTCACGTTCATCCGTAAGAAGCCTTACGCAGATTTTTTCGCCACCCTCTTTATCAGTCCAAAGAGTTTTACCCTTTCTGCCCTGATTATTCTTAATAACCGCATTAGCCGCATCAAGAATAATTGAAGTTGAACGATAATTCTGTTCAAGACGAATAACAATACTGTCATCATACTGATTTTCGAAATCAAGTATATTTTCAATGGTAGCACCGCGGAATTTATAAATACTCTGGTCGTCATCACCAACTACGCAGATATTTCTGTAACCACTTGCAAGTAAAGAAGTAAGCACATACTGTGCGTGGTTGGTATCCTGATACTCGTCAACCATTACATATCTGAATCTTCTCTGATAATACTCGAGTACATCGGGGTTTTCTTTAAGAAGCTTAACTGTATTTACAATAATATCGTCAAAATCCATTGCATCAGCTTTTTTGAGCATTTCTTCATACTTTGAAAAGGCTTGTGCAATTAATTTTTTATTTATATCGTAACTAACCGAGTCTGCGTATTGGTCGGGAGTCATTAAAGAATCCTTTGCCTTACTGATTTCAGAAAGAACAAATTTTACGGGAAGTCGTTTTTCATCAATATCAAGAACGCGTAAAACTTCTTTCATTACTCGTTTTGAATCATCAGTATCATAAATTGTAAAATGTTTCGAGAAACCTATACGCTCCGCATCACGGCGTAAAATACGTACGCAACAGGAGTGGAATGTACTCGCCCAAACATCATTGCCCTTTTCACCGAGCATTGCTTCAAGTCTTGACTTAAGTTCATTAGCCGCTTTATTGGTGAAAGTAATAGCAAGAATCTGCCACGGTGCGGGTGCATCAACACTCAGAAGTCTCTGAACATCCTGAGGTAAATCACCCTTATTGTCAATATATTCTCTCAATGCAAGGCAATCTGCTTCAGTTGTTACCCTATATGTAAAATCAGAATTATATGCGTTACCGTATTTTATAAGATACGCTATTCTGTTTACAAGTACGGTAGTTTTACCCGAACCCGCACCGGCAAGAATAAGAACAGCACCGTTAACATTGAACACGGCTCGTTTTTGCATATCATTCATTCGAGAAAAGTCTTTTTCAATTATCTGTTTTCTCAATTGTAAAAAATCCATAATAACATCCTAACTTTTAACAATCAATATCCTTTCCATCTCACTGAAAGTAATGTCTATGCTTTCTAAAAGCGAAAGATACGCACAGTTTAACCCATAAGCAATCAAAGGTTGCTCCGATTCTCGTAAAGTGGTCCTGACATTTTTCAGAACTCGTTTTTTTACGCAATTACACAGATTCATACCCTCATCTATACTTTTGGAAACTTTATCAGTATTTTTGGAAAGGAATAAAAAATCTACAACTTCATTTTGTTTTTGAAGTATATCACCAATTTGGTTTGCATACAAAAAGGAACCGATATCAGCAAGTGAATTGTAATTATACAACTCATCAATCTGCCACAGTTCCTTGTTCAAACAAAACGACAAATTATAAATATCACCACGTTCTAACGGGGTGACAAAATCATCAATCAAATTATCGGATAATTCGTTTTTCAAACCAGAAAATTTAATCAATGTCTTTTTAAAATCACCATTTGTTACTGCTTTTATGTACACTGTATAAACGCAGTAAGACAACTCTTTTAACGTCTTAAAATAATCATAAGATTTTTTCAAGAGCACCTCGTAAAATTATTTATAAAGGGTATCACCGTCGGAATCAATAGCAACAACGAGAGGAAAATCCTTTACTGTAAGCCTTTTAACTGACTCACAACCTAATTCCTCAAAAGCAACTACCGTACACTCCGAAATACATTGGGAATATAAAGCCCCTGCACCACCTATTGCAGCAAAGTACACGCAACCATACTTTTTCATTGCATCTACAACTTCGCAAGAGCGGTTACCTTTACCTATCATCCCTTTAAGTCCGCAGGAAATAAGACGAGGAGCAAAAACATCCATTCTCGAAGAAGTTGTAGGACCGATACTTCCAATTGCAAGATTATTCTTTTCAGGCGTTGGTCCCGCATAATATATTACAGAATTACTTAACTCGAAAGGTAGTTCATCACCGGATTGAAGTAATGAAACTATCCTCTTATGAGCGGCATCCCTTGCGGTAAAAACTGTACCCGAAAGATAAACCTTGTCACCTGCTTTTAGATTACCGACCCATTCATTTATATTATTGGTGTTTAAATAATATTCGCTCATATATCTTCTTCACCGTGATTATTAAAATCGTACTCGATTTCACCCGAAACTTCAGTGGAAGCATCGGAGATAACACCTGTTTCAGAAATAAGGAGTTGTGCGGTTTTGCTCATATCCCCTGTAAGCGCTTTAATACGAAGTTCTACTTCTTCAACTGATTTCGTGAAAGCACGGGCAATTTCTCCGATACCACCTGACAAATCATCAATTTTTACCGCAGTATCACCAATTGCCGCATAAACAGCTTTTGTCACATTGTTGGCTCGTTCACGTGCCGCCTCAACGAGTTCTTCAGAATGAACTCTTGCATCAAGCATAGCGGCACCGACCTGACGCTCCATATCTCTGGTACGTTCGCACTCCGCTTTAAGTCTTTGAACTTCGCCACGCAAAAATTCGATTTCTGCCTCTGCGGCATCACTCATCATATTCTCACTTACTGTATTTTCCAATTTGAGGATTTTTTCATCTCTTTCGGAGATTTCAGCAAGAAGATTTTTAATTTCAGTTTCTTTAAAATCAATTTGCGAACGCAACTCAGAATTGAAATTCTTTTCAGAAACAAGTTCACTTCTCAATGCACCCATTTCTTCACATTTGCTTTTATATTCCGAAAGTTCCGCCTCAAGTTTAACATTGGAATCGTTAAAAGACGCAATAGTTTTATTAAGCTCACTCTTTTCAACAAGAAGTGCGTTAACATAGTCCATAACGTCTTTTTTGTTGTAACCGCCAAAGGCTTTTGTTTTAAAAACAATATCGCTCACTTAGATTACCTCCGTGTTGTGCATATTACACCACTATACTTTTATAAGTATAACAGAACACAAAACATAAAACAACAAAAATTTTCCTTTTTTCACTTTATTTTTATTTACAAATATTGTATAATTGAAAAAAATGTTGAAAGGTCGCATCACAATGAAAAAATCAACAAAAGTTTTAATAGGAGCAACAACCGCTTCTGCAGCTGCTTTTTTCGGATTTGGCTTATTGTCCAATAAGTTAGTACTCACAAGGACCTCAAAGCCAATCTTTGAAAAAATAAGTGAAACAAAAAAGAAAACCACCCTTACTCCTCTTGAAGAAAAAGCAGAAATACTCGATAAAGAAGGCGAAGAATGGTTTGACGCTCAGGAAAAAGAGCATGTTGTTATAAAAAACAGTAAAAACAGACCTTTACATGGTTACATAGTAAAGGCTAAAGAGCCTTCGGACAAATGGGCTATATGTATACATGGTTATACCAGTAGCCCAAAAAGAGTGGGCAGTTATGCTTTACATCACCATAACCGCGGTTATAATATCCTATTCCCTGTTTTGCGCGGTCACGATATAAGCGATCATAAGCACATCACAATGGGGTGGCTCGACAGACTTGATATGCTCGATTGGATTGATTATCTTGTAACAATATATGATAACCCCACCATTATACTTCACGGTGTTTCAATGGGTGCAGCAACTGTTATGATGACAACGGGTGAAGAACTGCCCGAAAACGTAAAATGCTGTATCGCAGACTGCGGTTTCAGTAGTGTCTGGGATGAATTTGACCACGAAATGAAGGAGGAGTTTAAATTCCCCGTACCGTTCACTTTACTCTCCCCCGCAACTATCACAAGCAAATTT
This sequence comes from Acutalibacteraceae bacterium, assembly GCA_045592665.1. Taxonomy (GTDB): domain Bacteria; phylum Bacillota; class Clostridia; order Oscillospirales; family Acutalibacteraceae; genus DTU089. The sequence goes on along the minus strand of JAZNVE010000017.1, from coordinate 719 downwards.
GTTAACGGTTACACTTTCAAAGAGGCATCATCAATAAAACAGCTTGAAAAATCAAAAACCCCCACATTATTCATCCACGGTGAAGAGGATAAATTTGTTCCTTACCGTATGATGGACCTTAACTATAATGCGGCGGCTTGTCCAAAAGAGAAGCTCTCAATCCCCGATGCAGAGCACGCAAACTCTCACCTTATGCATCCTGAGATTTATTGGCCTAAAACATTTGAGTTTATTGATAAATATATCGAGAATGTCACAGTATAATAAACAATTAAAATGAAAACGCTCTGAATATTCAGGGCGTTTCTTCATAATATATTACAAATATTATACACAATTCCCAAAAATTCCTTTGGGACTAAAAAAAGTGTTGATAAAACTATAATATTTGAAAAATTGCTTGAATTTAATCATAATATGATGTATTATATTTATGATTACATAATCGGTAATTTTTGGATATTTTATTACAGGAGGATATGTATAATGTCAGCATTAACATCAAACAAAAGCGTACTTTCCTGGATCGACGAAAAGGTTGAGCTTGTAAAGCCCGACAAAATCGTTTGGATTGACGGTTCACAAGAACAGATCGAAGAACTCAGAGCAACCGCTTGTTCAACAGGCGAACTCATCAAACTCAATCAGGAACTTCTTCCCGATTGCTACCTTCACAGAACTGCCGTTAACGACGTTGCTCGTGTTGAAGGCAGAACATT
>JAZNVE010000016.1:0-10500 GCA_045592665.1 Acutalibacteraceae bacterium | reverse complement strand
CCGATTTCCTCGGAGTATTTAAAGAATAAATCCTCCCCTGCTTTTTTGCTCTTACCGTACTCACCCTCGGCATATCTGCCCACAAGTGTCGCCTGTAATGAACTTGAGAGCATAACGGGGCAATTATTATTGTACTTTTTAAGATTTTCTAACAACTCACTTGCAAAACCGAAGTTGCCATTCATAAAATCTTCGGTATTTTCGGGTCTGTTTACACCCGCAAGGTTAAAAACAAAATCCGCATCCTTGCAATATTCCTCAAGAAGGCTTTTTTCGGTATCAATATCGAATTCATAAATAGTGATATCACTATCAATTCCTCTTGACTTGTCCTTACCCTCTGCTACATTTCTGAGTGCGGCACAAAGATTTTTACCTACAAAACCCTTAGCGCCTGTAACAAGTATTTTCATATTATTTATTCTCCCAAGCGGCAAGTTCATCTCTGATGTACTGAAGCGAAAGAAGTTTTTCTTTAACCTGTTCCACATTGAGAAGTTCGGTGTTATTTGAGTTAAATTCAGTAAGGGGATTTCTCTCTACATCGCCGTCTTTAAAGTATTTATCGTAGTTAAGACCGCGGTTGTCACAGGGTACACGGTAGAAATCACCCATATCAATTGCATTTGCACATTCCTCGTTTGTAAGAAGTGTCTCATACATTTTTTCGCCGTGACGAATACCGATAACCTTAATATCCTGCTCGGCTTTAAAGAGCTCGTTAACCGCTTTAGCAAGAACTTCAATGGTACAAGCAGGTGCTTTCTGTACAAGGATATCACCTGATACGCCGTTTTCGAAAGCGAAAAGAACAAGGTCAACTGCTTCATCAAGAGACATAATGAAACGTGTCATTGAAGGCTCCGTAATTGTAAGGGGTTTACCCGACTTAATCTGCTCAATCCAAAGGGGAATAACACTACCACGGCTGCACATAACGTTACCGTAACGTGTGCAACAGATTTTTGTTTTTTCGGGGTCAACCGTACGGCTCTTTGCAACGATTACCTTTTCCATCATTGCTTTTGATGTGCCCATTGCATTAACAGGGTAAGCTGCTTTATCCGTTGAAAGGCATATTACGGATTTTACTCCTGCATCAATTGCGGCAGTAAGAACGTTATCAGTACCGATTACGTTTGTTTTAACTGCTTCAAGCGGGAAAAATTCGCAAGAAGGAACCTGCTTAAGAGCGGCTGCGTGGAAAATATAGTCAACACCGTGCATAGCGTTTTTTACACTTGCAAGGTCACGCACGTCACCAATGAAGAATTTGATTTTTTCTGCTACCTCGGGCATTTTTGCCTGAAATTCGTGACGCATATCGTCCTGTTTCTTTTCATCACGCGAGAAAACGCGGATTTCACCGATATCGGTTTCAAGAAAGCGGTTAAGTACAGCATTACCGAATGAGCCTGTACCACCTGTAATCATAAGAGTTTTTCCTGCAAAAACTGACATAATTTATTCCTCCATGCAAATATCTTTTTTTATTCGTTGATTTTTTTTAAAATATTTTATTAAAATCAGGGGTTGAGCGATACAGTAAATACCCATACATATCACATTGGATAAAACTACACCGTCCCAAGAGCCCAAAAGATTAACAAGAAAATACGAAAGGGGAACTTTCAGCACTGCACCGATACCAAAACATATTGCCTGAGTTTTAAGCTCACCCGTTCCGTTAGCAATGTTTGAAAACACACCATTCATAATCATTGCACACCCTAAAAGGGCACACATAATACCACTTAAAATACTTACATCGGGCATAGAATCCACACCCAACCATATTTTCATTAAGGGTTTCATTATTACAACAAGTGCAAATTCACCTAAGCAGAAAACTCCACCAAGAAGCATAAACTTTTTATATGTGGATTTAATCCAACCAATATTGTTCTCTGCTTTAGCCTTTGTTATTACCGACCAAAGGGGTGTAAGCGCCAAGGCAAAAACTGTACTTGCCAGTGAAAATAGTTTGTAATATGCCTGATAATCTACTACATCGGCATTACCCGAGGTTTTCGTTATCAAAAATTCGTTTGTGCTCATTATTATCATATAGGCTATTTGTATAAAGAAGAAAATACCGCCCAATGATAAAACCTTTTTACCATGCTCTTTTGAGAAAAATTTTATTCTCGGTATTGCAAATTTAAGCTTCTTCGCAAAAACCAAAACGCTTGCAACAATTAACGGAAGCGCAACAGCCACAGCATGTACAACCGCCATCACAATAATATTTCTTTCGTTTGTTCCGCTTGGAATAAGCATTGCCGCCAAGAGAATCATAACATTGGTACACAGCACCAAGAAATTATTCACCGATGACTTCTGCAAAGCGTACAAAACAGAATTTATAAGCTTCAACCAGAATTGAAGCATTACTCCCACGAAAACGATAACAGCAGTTATATATAAAAACCGTGGTGATATTTCCGTTCTATCTATACTCAAAAGTGAATTTAAATCAAGTTTTAGTATAACAAACGGGAAAATAGCCGATAGAACGGCAACAATTGCTCCAATTGAAATATATGCCGATGATATGTATTTCTTTATATCATCCTTATTGTCCAAAGAAATCGCAGTTGAAAGGTGGTTTCTTAAACCATTACCTATTCCTAAATCAAAGTTCAGTATCCAGTTAAGAAGCGACAATATCGTGAACCATAACCCCAACACCTCATCATTATTAAAAAACTTTATATATGATGGTAGTGTGTACAGGGTCACAAACAAAGCACAGCCCTTTACAAGAAATGCACCTATAACATTTTTGTACACAATTTTGTCATTTTCACCCGCATTGCGAAATTTCCCTAAAATCTTTTTAATCATCTCGCAACGCCCTCTGTAAATATTCTTTTGATTTTTCCTGATACTGTTTATAATCGTTGGTTTGAGAGTAATCTATAACCGTATCAAGTGTTTTTTCAAGATTTGTTTCTTCGGTAATTATTCGATTTGTAAGTCCTCGGATTTCCAATAAATCCGTTATTCGTTCATTGGTATGCTCACCGGGAAGAATTGTAAAAAACTGTTTTTCAAACATCACAGAAAAAGCGGTAGCGTGAAATGAAGAAGACAAAACTATTTTTGCGTTCTTTATGTAACTTAACATTTCGTCGGGACCTAAATCTTTTATAAACTTGTCACAAGTACATTTTTTAGAAAACCCCGAACAAAGTATGACTTTCAGGTTATATTTTTTCGATAAATAATCTATACAGTCCTCCAATAACTTTGAGGGTGTAACCAAATAAACCATCATATAATCAGGTTCATTTACGGGTTTTATGAATTTATCGTAATCGAAAGGTTCAAGCAAGAAAACAGGGTCCACGCACCAAGTCGCATTTATTCCCACGCTTTCAAGAAGCGATACTGTACTTGGCTCCCGTACAGAAACGGATGAAAAGCTTTTGATTTTTTCACCCAACTCCTTAAGCTGTTTCTTCTCAAATGCTTTTTGACCCATACTTGTAGCATAAGAAATCTTTTTGCCGTTTACAAAAGTCAGCTTATACGCATCATCGTTACCACAGGTATAAAAAACATTCCACAGCTGGTCGCCACCCGCTATATAAACATCCCCGTCGAAGTTATAATTCTTCAATTCTTCAAAGGTCTTAAATCTTTCAGCAGTCAAGGAAAGATTTTCTTCAATAAAGGTTCGGAACTTCTTGGTTCGGGTTACATAACTTTTATAATTCAATATTCTTCCCAAAGTTGAAACAAGGCTTTTGTTTACATAATAATCGGGGGTATAATCTATAACCTCTGTGTCCGTAAAACCATTATTCTTAAGATATTTACATAAACCGTAACTTTGAAAAACGGAGCCGAAATTCGGTATGCCGTGAATGGTAATTATTCTTATTTTCATATTCTCCGCCTTTCTTTAAAAATTAACCTAACAATTTTTTTAAACTCTTTTTTAAGCCTTTAGGCATATGCCTTTTTATAAACGGCATTACGTAACTGAAATTACATTCTTCTTTAGCAGTAGCTTCATATCCGCATTCTGCTATTTTTTTATATATAGTTTTTCTTGTTTCAGGCATTTCGGTTGGTCTTGAAAGATTGCCGTTGCCTTTAATTGCTGAGGATAAATCAGTTTCAAATGCGATTACTCTATCTTTAACTTCATCCAAAAGCTTTTCTGCCCTCGGGGTATTTACAAGGACTACCGATACGCCTTTTTCATAATCCATCTCGGGTACTATATCGGGAATATTCCAATAGTCGCCAATTGTAAAATCCCCCACCCTTTTATGGGTTGCGTATTTACAGGAATAGCAAGTCATACGGCTGACATTATTCTTGAAATAATATAAATTATAATAACTGTCCTTGAAAGGAGAAATTGTAAGTTTTTTATTGTCTTCGCCTTTTTTGTAAGTCAAAGTGCCTTCCGAACGCCAACCATTTTCCTTTTTGTTTCGGAATTTTAAGTCAGTTACTTTGCCTTTTTGGTTTTCAACAGTTTTTATATATTCCTTTAATAATAATGGTGACGGTACACCGTGACAAATCAAATCAAGCGTTATGAGATTTTCATAATCCTTTTGTAAATAACGCTTCAAGCCTTCCACCTGACAAGGTGTTCCTGTAAAAAGCACCTTTTGTCCTTTTTCAAGACGATTTTTTATTTCCTCGAATGAATCAGCGGTATCACTCTGAACATATTTTGAGCCCCTCATTTTTTCAATTACTGACATATCTTCAGTAACTGTATGAATAGCCCTGAAATCATCATCAAATACACATCCGCAAACTGCTCCACCATTTTCACGAATATAATCCGCAATAATAGAAAACATACCGCCCGATGAGCTATCCAAAAGAATATCCTCTTTTTTATGCTGGATAGCATAAACAGAACAAGGCTCAACACCGCTAAAAGCATTATCATAGGGACACACTTTTTTACAAAGACCGCAGTTAACACACAAATCTTCGTTTAACACGGGGTACAAAAAGCCCTCTGCATCGGGTTCAATTGAAATTGCCTTCTGTGAACAGATCTTTTCACAGGCTCTGCACCCGTAACATTCAGATGCACCTTTTTTTAAAAAATATTCTGTCATTTTAAATTCAATCCTTAGATAAAATCTTTTCTGTAAATGCCTTGGGCGTATTTAGTTCAAAAAGTTTTTCTACGTCTTTGAATTCTACTCTTTTTCTTCCGTCAAGCTCAATAAACTCTTGTATTTTTTGAGCGTTTTCAACCGCAGAATCCTCACCACTTAGCAAAAGAGCCAAAGGATATTTTTCTAAATATTTTCTGGATGGCTCGTTTTCTATATCATAGGTACTGATAATCGGTTTGCCGTAAGACATATACTCAAAAATTTTACTGGGCACCATAGTAGAAATAAGATTACCTATATTTATCAATACATCCGCTTGTATAATTTTTTCTAAAAGGTCGTCGTGATTAATAAAATCGGTAAAAATTAATCTTTCACCATAAAGATTTTTAAGATTATTAAATTTCTCTTTACATGTCACATTACCCACAAATTCACAAGAAATGTTCTCATCTTTGATGTTTTCCAATGCCGAAATCAATGTTTCAGGATTTCTGACGCTACTTGATAAGTTTCCTACAAAAAGGAATTTTATTGTAGAATTTTTTGGAGTTTCATCACATGTCTGTTCTGGTTCACTAAGCATTGGTATATCAAGGAAAACAAATTTATCGTTAAATTTGTAATTATATTTCATCTGGTGTTCTTCGCTTGATTTCATAAGAACAATTTTATCCGCTTTTTCAAAGACCTTATCTTCTATTCTCAGTCCTCTGCTTATTGTTCTGTCTTCAGAGAATAACTTCGGTCCGTAGCCACCGGATAAGGAATCCAGAAAATACGGGTAATATTTCACTTCGGGAAATTTCTTTTTAATAAAATATCCGCTAAGAAGTGCGTCAACAGGTGTGTACACCGAAACAACCGCATCAAATTGTTCGGATTTCATAAGTTTTTTAGCCTTTTTATAAAATCTGTAACAATACAATGGTGAAACTATCGGCCATGTAGGTGACATAATAATGAACTTCAGTTTATTTACCACATAGGCGACTTTTCTTATTATTTCACTATAAGGCTTGTGGGTATTTCTGTCGCACCACTGAATCACCCTATCAAACAAACGGTGTTTTATACGATAAATCTTTGCACCGTCTATTACGTCTTCCTTTTTTTCGTTAGCATAGTCGTTTATTACACAACTTACATCATAGCCTCTGTTTACACACTCATCTATTACTTTTTTACAACTAACGCCGTTTGCCGAATATCTGGGATGATACATTCCCAAAATGAATAATATCTTTCTACAACTAAAGTTATCATCAAACTCGCTAAAGACTTCATTTTGTCTGTACTTGGCTCTGTTTCGCTCCCTTATAAATAACTCCACTTCATCCTCGTGTTTTTCTTCATAGGGCATAGATTTTTGTAATCTTTCCAGCGAATAATTATTTAAAGGTTGCCTGCTAATAGAATTTTGGTGGGCTTTTGACCTTTCGCTATCCCTTACGCAGAGAATTATAGTTATATACCAGAAAAGCATATAGTTGTAGAAAATACTTGTTCCGAAAAGAGCAACAAAGAAAATGAAGCATACGACTCTTCCCTTATTTCCCCATGCTCTTTTGTAAAGCTCGAAGAACATTAATAAAACAGACACAAAACCGAACATACCGCAACCATAAATTATGTATGCGGCACCCGCCAAAAACTCATCTTCCGGAACAACACCGTAACCATAGCCAAAAACAAGATGTATTCCTTCCATTGTTTTCAGATAACTGTAAGAACCAAATCTTGCACCTACGGCGTTCTCATTAAATAATCTGTCAATTGCCGTTTTTATAACACTTACTTCACTATACATAACAAAAACAGCAATAATAGCAATTGCCATAAACACAACAATAAAGGATTTCCTCTTTGTTCCTCTTATAAAGTAGGCAACATACACTATCGCAAGGTATAACATACCCTGAGCAGAGGTACTCAATAACATACCTAAGGTGAAAACAACTATATAAAAAATACGTTCTTTGCGTGATATGTTTTTGGTAAAAAGCGAAAGAGCCAACGGAACTACCATAAACTGACAAAAGTTTGCCGGTTCAAGAAACAAGGAGCTGGGTCGGAAATTATAAGAATATATGGTTTCGTAGTCAAGCTCCAAGTATTCCTGCAAATATACCGTTAACCCGGGTATTCTTCCCAAAACCACATTGCCTGTTCCATAATAAATTCCATATTGGAAGAAAAGGAAGCCGCATACTACGACCGATGTTATAAATATAGCTTTTTCAAAATACTTTGTTTTAAAAAACGCCTTGCCGTTTATAACTGCACAAAGCAAATAGAACACCAGCTTTATCAACCTTAATGTGTAAGCAGGTATCGCCCAGCTTTCCATACTTTGGAAAACCACCATATTTAAAACAAATGCAAAAACCGTAAAACCCACAAACGTACCTATTGACAGAACCCTGAAATCCAATTTGAAGGGTTTTGCTATTCCCAAAATGAGAAAGAACATTAAAACTACGTCACCAATGGTAAATTTGTAAAATGCTTTATATATGCAAAGAAGCGGATAAACTGCCAAAAAAACAGAAAAAAGCTTTTGAAGAACAGTTATTCTGTTATTAGTAACATTTTTTTCTGTTAATGACATTTTCCAATCTCCTTTCTTATATATTTTTTATGGTTTTACAACCCGTTTCGTACTCAGTCATAAAGCGGTTGACTTCATTATCACAGCTTTGGTCGAATTTTTCTTTTTCGAGAGAAATAAAATATCTGTAAATATCCTCTGTAAATGATTCCTTGTATGGGTCACATTCAAAGCCAATACCCGCTTTCACAGCGGTTTCGCCCATAAACGAGTCTTCCATACAAATCTGTGGTATCCTGAATATTGCACCGTCGTAATACTTATTACCCATTGCCAGCATCATATTGGCATCCTTGTAAATGTTATGGATAATATCGGTATTTTTCACAAACTCATAACGGTCCTCGGGCTTATATTCCCCGTGAAAAAACACATTCTTGATATCATTATCCGTAACAAATTTCTTAAGGTTAAGGGCAATTTTTTGCTCCCGCCCGTAATAATGTAATTCAAATCGGCTGTCTTTCGATATTTTTTTTATTATTTCAAGATTGATTTCTTCGTGGCGTATAAAACCCCAGAAAGCAATTCTTATTTTCTCTGACGATACACCGTATTTTTCCTTATCGTCCCTGTGATTTAAAGAATCTACCAGTAAATTATGGGACGTAAAAATTTTCTCTTTATGTTCTTCGGGAAGATAGACTCGGAAAGCATCGCTACTGACGAATGTACAGTAAGAGTTTTTCACAAGTCCACCGATAATTTTTTTATAAGGTAAAAATCCTTCGTAAGTGGAATCCCGATAATCGTATATATATTTGTTTTTAAATTGCTTTTTCAAAACATCATAAAGCAAAACACCGGGAAGGGAATGAAGAATAAAAACAAAATCAAATTTTTCTTTTTTTATTATGTCTTTAGCGAATTTTCTGAACTTTTTAAAGCCGGTTATTTTAGATATTTTTGCAACATCGTCTTCCTGATAATTCTTAAACTCGTGTAAAGTAATGCCTTTAAGAGAATCAAGATTTTCTTCCTGCAAATCACGATTCCAATATATTATATGGACATCATTTTTTTCTCTGTCGATATTATCAAGATAAAAATTTATGTAAGGCATATATTTAATTTTTGCAAAACCGACAATTAAAATCTTCATCTTATCACCTTACACACAAGCATCCAATTCCTTTAAAAGTGTTTCAATAAAAACATCCTTACTGAAATATTCAGTATAATATTTATAAGCATTTTCACCGAGTTTTTTCTTATCACTGTTTAAAAACTCTTTTATGCACTCGGCGAATTTTTCGTAATCCTCAGCAGGGGCTACAAAACCGCATCCTGCACTCAATATGGTTTGAGCCGTTTCACCGTCCACTGCACCTAAAATAGGTTTACCCGCCGCCATATAAGTCTGAATTTTTCCCGGAAGTGTTTTTGAAATACTCGGGTCCGCCGTAAGGGTAATCAACATAGCCGTACTGTTTTTATATATTTCGGGCATCTCTTCAACGGGTTTTCTGCCGTGAAAGATTACATTTGTCAAACCTTTTTCTTCCACAAGTTTTTGACAGTCCTCAATTTTACTGCCATCACCCACAAGATTAAATCTTATGTTTTCATCCTTAAGAATTTCGGCAGCACAGATTATCGTTTCAACACTTTGAGCCGAACCGATATTACCCGCAAAGGTCAAATCTACAGTTTCTTTGTCTACGGGTTTTTCGGGTTTGAAAACACTATCTGCATATTGGGGTAAATATGTGATTTCTTCATTTATTGAAAAGTTCTCTTTCAGATGTTCAGCAAAAAGTCTTGATGACACTAAAATCTTGTCGCAAGACCTGTAAATGCGAGAGGAAACCTTTTCAAAATATTTAAAAATCAAACTGCCTTTTTTTACACCACCCGATACCAGACTGTCGGGCCATAAATCAAGGCAATAAAGAAGTAGCTTTTTGTTGTGCTTTTTCTTGTACTTTATGGCAGCATTAGTCATAAGCACCGGTGATAACTGATAAACAAAAACCACGTCATATTCTTTTTTTAATTTTGAAACATACCGTGTCGACGCTACTGAATAGGTATAATAATTAACGGTTCGCCAGAAAAAACCCGTCTTTCTTCCGATAGTAAACACTCTGTGCACATTGACACCGTTTATTTTTTCATCTTTGCGCTCACCGTTTTTATAGCCATCATAAATCTCACCCATCGGATAATTTGGGAAAGATGTTACAACATCCACCTCGTGGCCCTCCGCCACCAAGGCTTCACAAATATCGTGAACCTTAAAGGGCTCGGGATAATAATATTGACTTATAACTAAAATTTTCAAACCCGACCCTCCTCGGTCAAATAGCTTTTAAAATTATGCGTGAACCTCTTCTTTTTCTTCTTCCTTCACTTCAACCTCGTCTTTGAAAGCAACGTTCTGAGGATTGAACGTGGGAACAAGCTCTTTAATCACATCAACAATTTCTCTGCCTGTTGCACCTTCCATAATTTCACGCATATAATCGATTCTCTTGAAAAGTCTTTCAGAATCAAATTCCATAGGTCTTGCTATGTAAATAAGGTTGTTCTGGGTTTTCTGTATACCCTCTTCACTGATAAGAAGCTCCTCGTAAAGCTTTTCACCATCACGAAGACCTGTATATTTTATTTCAATATCCTCACCGGGCACGTGACCTGAAAGTCTTATAAGGTTTTCAGCAAGCTCGCGAATTTTAACGGGTGAACCCATATCAAGAATAAAGATTTCACCGCCGTTAGCGTAAGCACCCGCCTGAAGAACAAGGGAAACTGCCTCGGGAATAAGCATAAAGTAACGGATAATAT
>JAZNVE010000015.1:0-60908 GCA_045592665.1 Acutalibacteraceae bacterium | reverse complement strand
TACTACAGCACCGCTAAGCATAAGACCAACGGTTCTCTGGGTAATAACATCAAACATAACCTTGTCCACATCGGTATTTTTAAGTCTTTCAAGAAGCTCGTTAATCTGCTCCGCAAGTTCTTTGAGAGATTTATTCTCAGTTTCCTTGACCTTTACGGGGAAAGTTTCGCCGTTATCAAGTACAACGGGCATAGCCACGTCAATATGCTTTTTCATAATAAGCGTACCGCAGGATGAGGTTGTATTGAATTTAATATGCGCATTAAGTTTAGGGGCTTCCTTAAGTCCCTCAACAAGCACCTTCATCATTATTGTATTAAATGAAATGGGATAACCGCAATCCGCTTTAAACTTTTGAAATTCATCCCAGAATTTAGTTACATCCGCTTCGTAATTGTAACCCGCCGTAGGTGCGTTCTGTTGTGCTTTGGTAAGAATATAACCCGAAACCCTGCCCTTAAGATTAAAATGCTCTACCTTATCGCCTTTTTCGGGTCTGCCCAATGCACCGTTAAGAAATTTTTTAAGTCCCATAAAACTATCCTTTGTTTTTTTATTAGTTTAAACAATATACCATCATTTATGTACTTCTGTCAAATAAAAAGGGAGTGCCGAGCACTCCCCATTTAAAAGTTTATTTTTTCTTTTTCGCACCGACTTTGTTTAAAAGAGAAACAGAGAGGATTATGATACCAACAACAATAAAGATACCAACCATACCTGCTACTGAGCAAAGGAGTGCTTCTTTGATATTTGCGGTAGTGAAACCGATTTCTGCTGCCTGAGTTACTACTTCTGAAGTTGCAACTTCAGCAACTGTTGTTTCAACTGTTTTTGCAAGTGTATTAAACATATTCAATAACCTCCTTATTTAAAGAAACTCAAAATCATACCGCCGGCAATAACCGATGCAACCTGACCGGAAACGTTAACGCCTGTTGCGTGCATGAGAAGGAAGTTCTGATTATCTGCTTCAAGACCTAATTTATGAACAACACGTGATGACATGGGGAATGCAGAGATACCTGCCGCACCAATCATGGGGTTGAACTTCTTGCCTTCGGGAAGGAAGAGGTTGAGGAACTTTGCGAAAAGAACGCCACCCGCAGTGTCGAAAATAAATGCTACAAGACCAAGTCCGAGGATAAGTGCAGTTTCCCATTTAAGGAACTGAGAAGCGTGCATATTTCTTGCAACGGTGATACCGAGAAGAATTGTAATAAGGTTTGCGAGAACCTTCTGTGCAGTTTCTGAAAGTGAATCAAGAACACCGCATTCTCTGATAAGGTTACCGAACATAAGGAAACCGATAAGAACCGCAGACTGAGGTGATACGATACCGGCAATAATTGTAACAAGGATGGGGAAAAGAATTCTTGTTCTCTTGGAGATTGCTTTACCCTCGTATTTCATACGAATCATACGTTCTTTTTTAGTTGTAAGAAGTTTGATAACGGGGGGTTGAACAATGGGAACAAGAGCCATATATGAGTATGCGGCAACGATAATTGCACCGATATACTGTGAATTGAGCTCACCTGCAACGAAAATTGATGTAGGACCGTCTGCCGCACCGATAATAGCGATGGATGCTGCCTCGTTGATGGGGAAGAAAAGTGATGCTACTGCAAGAGTGAAGAAGATACCGAACTGAGCCGCCGCACCGAAAATCATAAGTTTCGGGTTTGAAAGTACGGGACCGAAGTCAATCATTGCACCGATACCGATAAACAAGAGCAAGGGAAAAAGTTCATTGGCAACACCGGCTTTATAAAGCACTTCAATAGCACCTTCAGCATCGGGATTCTGCGAAATTGCACCTACGATATTTGCGAGGGGAAGGTTTACCATAATTGTACCGAAGCCCATGGGTAAGAGAAGTGTGGGCTCCATATCTTTTGCAATTGCAAGATAAATAAGTAAACCGCCTATTGCTAACATAATAAGCATGGGCAAGGTTTCACTTAAAAAATTCATCCCTGCGATTGCTTCAAAAATACTGAGTATCTTTGAACCTAACTCTGATAAAATTGCCATATTTTTCCTTCTTTCAAAATTGTTTTATTTTCACCCTGATTGACAACACTTTTACCTTGTGCTACTATCTTACAGTTGGCGAGGTGAAAAATATTGAGTGATAAAGTCCGTTCTCATTCTTCAAAAAACAGAATAAAGTCAATTGTACTTATATCACTTTTTACCGCAATAATTGCAGTTTGTTCCTTTGTTAGTGTGCCGTCCGCCGTACCCTTCACTCTTCAGACCTTGGGTATTTTTACATCCCTTACGGTTTTAGGTGGTAAACGTGGTACAATCTGCATCGCCCTGTATATTTTCATAGGACTTGTAGGTGTACCCGTCTTTTCGGGCTTTGGTGCAGGTTTGGGTCACTTAACGGGAGCAACAGGCGGTTTCATACTCGGTTTTATTATTTGCGGTTTTTGTTATTGGATTATAACAAAAATCTTCGCAAACAAAACCATAACTAAAGCCATCGGTTTACTTGCGGGACTTTTAATATGCTACATTTTCGGCACATTGTGGTACACCGTTTTTTCCTTCGGAACAATTAACACTGATGTACTTTTAACCACCCTTAAAGTCTGTGTTTTGCCTTTTATAATCCCCGACTTTTTAAAACTCGGCATTGCACTTATAATCGACAAAAAATTACCACAAACAATTAGATAGTTTACCACAACAAATTATAATAAACAATACGTATTTTCCATATAAATCCCCTCTTTAAGAGAGGGGATTTTTGTTTATTTTACAATACCTTCAAGGAAGTTTACTTCTGTTACGTTAGTTTCACGGTCAATACGGAATGTTTTAATTTCGTGTTTACCGATATCGTACCAGAAGCCATTGTCAAAGAGTTTCGACATAATGTAACCCCTTGAACTATCAATACCCTTGGTTTCGTAAAGTCTTACGATAAGGTCACCGCTACCGTCTTCGCAACGTTTAAGTGCGGTAATAACTACGTTATCAAGGTTTGTATAAAGGAAGCAATCCTTCTGCTCCAATTCACCCTTATGATAACTTTCGGGTACTGCAACAATATTGTTGTTGAAAAGATGTGCTTCTTTAACAATGTCACTGCTTTCAACTTCACCCTCGTGAAGGAAGATACCGTAAGAGAATCTGTTAAGACCCTCGTCGGTGAAGTTAAAGTCTGCCGCAGGTCTGTCGGAATAGTGGTCTGCGAAAATTACATTTCTGAGAGCGGTAAGTCTTAACTCAGCACCGGGACAGTCGTAACTGTATTTTGAGTCACTCATTACTGAGATACCGGCACGTTTACCGTCTTTATTAACAGTAAGGTCTGCCCAATTAAGAGCGGGTTCTTCCTCACCGTTACAGGGACGTTTAATAAATCCGCAAGGAATTTCGTAAGTTGAAACTTCTTTTTCACCACTAACGGGGAAGGCGAATTTAAGCATTGTGAATTTTTCCTGCCACATGGCCTTACAGTCAACACGCAATGTTTTCTGACCCTTAGCAAGAATAAATTCCTGAGTAAGGTATGAATCGCCGAATTTATGTTTTGTGCGGATTACGGAACGAAGAGCACCGCTTTCAACACGCTCAATACTAACAAGTTCCATAAGTCCTTTAACTTCGTGGAATTTAAATACCATATGAGCCCATGTATCGGTGTTTTCGTCATTTATAACAGTGGGAATTGCAAGGAATTTATCACCCGCATATTCAACACCTGACTTTTTATCAACAAGGCTCTTGATGTAACCTGTTTCACGGTCAAGTTCAACTGCCATAAACTCATTTTCCATAAAGAAATTCTGCTCACCGCTTAATTCCTTTTCGGCTTTTGCGTCACCGTCCATTTCCAACCAATAAGTAGCATAACCGAAAGGCGGAACTTTAGCCATAAACAACGTATCAAGATGATTGTCATTTGAACGTGATGAACGGATATTCTGGAAAAGAACCTCGTTGCCGTCACAATCAGTAACCGCTTTTGAGGGATGATATGTTCTTACGGGAAGCTCAACCTCGTAGGAATGGGGGTTGAAAACAACAACGGGTCTGGGGAATCCGCTATCAGCACCCGAATAATGACGTTCTTCGAAAACGGGGTCGCTTACGCCATCAATCCAAGTGTCAATTTTACGTGAAATTCTGAGAACTGCGTTATTGTAGCTTTCGTTTGCAATATTCATTGCATAGCCTTCGGATTCTTTTACATCCTCGTAGGCTTCCATAATGGAGCAACCGCACATAATATCGTGGAATTGGTTGAAGCAGACTTTCTGCCATGCCTTTTCAAATTCCTTTGTGGAGGGCTTTGACTCTGCCACAATTGATGAAAGAGTATCCCATTTTTCTGCGGCGGCAAGTACATTTTCCGCTTTTCTGTTAAGTGCTTTAATAAGTGAAGTTGCACTGTAACAACCACTTGCGTGATGCTGGAGTTCATCATTCCAAGAGGGTAAATCAAGGAATTCGTTAAGTATATCTTCGAAATATCCGTCGGGAGAAGAGAATTCAAGTTCATTGTAGCCTTCTCTTTCAAGATTTTCTCTGAGATATTCAATGTCGCCCTTTGTGGGTCCGCCACCGTGGTTACCCACACCGTAGAAGAGCATTAAGCCGTGACCCGCTTTTTCTGCACGGTCATTTGTATCGTTAATCTTTCTGTTGAGAGACTCGGCACCGCTTGAGCCGTAACCGTCGGGAATATGGTATGTTAAAACTCGGCTACCGTCGGCACTATCCCACCAGAAAAGATTTTCGGGAATTTCGTCATTTTCGTGTTTGCCGGGTCTCTGGAATACGTAAAAATCCATACCGCCCTGACGAAGAAGCTGTGGTAACATAGCATTGTGACCGAAGGAGTCAACATTATATCCTGTTTTGCAGGTTATACCGAATTTTTCATAGTAGTAAAGCTGACTGTAAAGAGCCTGACGAGCGTAGCTCTCACCTGAGGGCATATTGCAATCAGGTTGTACCCACCAACCGCTTACGGGCACCCATCTGCCCTTTTTAACCATTGTGCGTATTTCTTCAAACATCTGGGGGTCAATTTCCTCAACCCATTTGTAGTATGCGGCAGACGAGCAAGTAAACACGAAATCGTTATATTCTTTTAATCTGTCAAGTGCGCTTCTGAAGGTCTGTAAAACCTCTGCACAACCCTCCTGCCATCTCCATAACCAGATGGGGTCAAGGTGGGCGTTACCTATAAGTTTAATTGTTTTATCCATTAGTTATTACCCTCCTCGATAAATCTGAAATATCTGCCAACCCAGTAGGCAAATGTATAGGGATAGCAACTTTCAACACAGAAAACACCGCCACTGTCTTCGTTCTTATATTCAAGGGGGTCTCTGTCGTATTTTGCAATAAATCTTTCGTCATTGGGAAGAAGAGCCGATGTTGAAGCATAACCGCCTTTATATATTCTCTTGGGGTAGTCACGACGCATATCAAGTGAAACGTTTGATGCAAGACGTGAAACACCGAAACGGTAAAACCAGGTTCTGATACGCTCCTCATCGGGCTTTGCATTGTCGGGGTCACTTAAGAAATAGGGGAAGTCATAACCGGGGTTAAACTCGGGTGCGAGTGAACCTCTCCATGTTCTGTAAGCGGTTCTGAATTTCTCCTTAAGCTCCTCGTCGGGTTCGAGCGTTATAAGACCCCAGAGAGAAAGTACCGCTAACATATGGTCGCCGTACATAATATCCTCACGGAAGTCAATTCCGCCCTGAACGCAAACCTGATTGAAGCGGTCATAATGTTTAACAGTAAGGTCCGCATAGCCTTTTTCAATAAGCTCGTCGTAGGTTTTCTGCCAAAGTCCTTTTTCGCCCGTTATATGCATTGTAACGCGTAAATACATAAGCATCTGACCTGCGTTAAGACAAGCGTCCGCCCAACCCATGGGTGTATTGAAATATTCCAGATTCCACTTTGCCCAGGTAGTATAACCGCCGTGAGCCTCACGCAGAGCAAAGTTATTTTTAATCATATGGGTTGTAGTGTTAATTACGGCAGTTTTTATAAGTTCATCATACTCGGGGTCTTCCCTGCCCAAAAATTCGTGAGCCACAAGAAGGTGCATATAGTGATGGGTAATTTCGTCACTACTTGTGTCACCCTTGTATGTAATATCCGTATCCTCGTAGCCATCGCAGGTGTAAAGCTTACGAAGTCTTTCGGGAATTGGTGCATCCGCTTTAACTTCAAGACCGACAACTTTCATATTTCTTGCGTCGGTTGTGTTAAGACAAACTGCGGTAGCCCCGTTTTTCTTATAGAATAAGCCGTCATCCGGAACGGGTTCATCCTTAGTAAGGTATGTTCTTGCAACAAAGCCGTCGCCCCTACCCGCAATATACATAAGCATAAGAGTTGCTTCACTGGCTCTCATAGCAACGCGTCTTGCCTCAATTGTTTCGTCCGCAAAGTCGCCCAACTCTCTCTTAAGAGTAGCATAACGGAAAATCTCGCCCATTGCGTAAGCGGCTGAGAAACTACCGTCATTATCGGAGTGACCGTAGGGTAATGCAGATTTAAGGTTACCTGCCTCGGAAAGTTTTTTCTGACTTACCATACCGTGACGGTCAACGTAAGTAAGAGTTTCCTCAAGGAGTCTGTATGCCTTATCCTCCATAGACATAAGCACCATATCAATATGGGTAGCACCGTTATCAGTAAGCACCCATACGCCATCCTTATTATCGGAAACGAGTGAACTTACATTATTATCAAGAAGGTCACGACGTGCCGCAAAATGCATTACAACATCCGTAAGACTTTCTGCGTTAGGATTATAACGGGTTACGCCGCCTTTACCGCCATACCACATAACACCATCAGCGGTTTCGCAAAAACAACAATAATCCTTTTTGCGAAGGGGTAAGGGATATTTAAAATCAGAAAGGTCGGGTTTCTGGGGTTTGACTTCTAAAAGTGATTTCGGCACTTCTATGTCATATTTTTTAAAGTGGCTTATTACCCTTGTTAACTGAGGGTATAATTTTACTGCCTCTGCCATAGAACTACTCCTTTTTCATTACAAAATTTTACATCTTAAATTTTACCAAATACCCGTTAAAAGTTCAATACAAAAACCATAATAAATATATAATATTTTTTCAAAAAATAAAAAATAAAGTTTTTTTAAAATATATATTGGAATATACGAAAGATAGTGTTATAATGCTTGTGGCTTTTGTATGAAGTCGCAAGAAAAAATAAAGGTTGAGAAGGTCTTGCAAACCGGCAAGACGCTGCTTCTTCCATCTTTATGTTCTTATAATTTTTCGAAAAAATACGAATGGCTGAGAAGGTTTTGCAAACCGGTAAGACGCTGCTTCCGCCAGAAAGGAAAATGACCATGAACACTAATGCTTTTGAAAAACACGAATCCGAAGTCCGCTCATACTGCCGTAATTTCCCCGCAGTATTCACCAAAGCAAAAGACTCCTTTATCTATGCCGAGGACGGCAAAGAATACATTGACTTTTTCTGCGGTGCAGGTGCTCTCAACTACGGACACAATAACGACTATATCAAAAAACAGATTATTGAATACCTCGAGAGTGACGGTATAATCCACTCCCTTGATATGTTCACATCTGCCAAGAGGGATTTTATTGAATTTTTCTACGATAAAATTCTTGAACCCCGCGGTTTTGATTATAAAATCCAATTCCCCGGACCCACAGGTACAAACGCGGTAGAAGCCGCTCTTAAACTCGCCCGTAAGGTTAAAAAGAGAAATAATATTTTCGCATTTATGGGTGCTTTCCACGGTATGACCTTAGGTTCACTCTCAATGACTACCGACCGTGATTCCCGCGAAGGTGCAGGGGTTGTGCTTACGGACGTAACCCATATCCCCGCCCCCTATATGTTCCCCGATTTCGACGTTTTAAACTATATGCAGACCCTTATTGATGACGACCATTCGGGCGTTTCAAAACCTGCGGCAGTTTTCATCGAGCCCGTTCAGGCGGACGGCGGTATCCACGTTTTCAGCAAAGAATTTTTACAGGGTCTTCGTGATTTCTGTACACGTAATGACATTCTTCTCGTTTGTGATGATATTCAGGTAGGCTCCGCAAGAACCGGCTACTACTTCTCATTTGAACGTGCGGGAATTACTCCTGATATTGTTACTCTTTCAAAGTCCATCGGCGGTTACGGTATGCCCTTTGCCCTTGTTCTTTTCAAACCCGAGCTTGACGTATGGAAACCCGGCGAACACAATGGTACTTTCCGCGGAAGTCAGCTTTCAATGGTTGCCGCAAAAGCGGGTCTTCAGATTATGCTCGACGAAAGGATTGAAGAGAAAGTTCAACGTCAGAGTGTAATAATCAAAGAATATCTCGATAAAGTCTCCGAACTTAACAAAGGCTTTGACGTAAGAGGTATCGGCTTTATGTGGGGTGTTGACTGTAACAAGGTTAAACCCGACGTGGTTTCAAAAGCAATTGTAAAAGAATGCTTTGAAAACGGCCTTATTGTTGAACGCGCAGGTAGAAACAACGACGTTGTTAAGCTTATGCCCTGCCTTTTAGCAGACGACGAAACCCTCATAAAAGGTCTTGAGGTTTTCGTTAATGCGGCCAAAAAAGTAATCAGTGTACTTTAATAAACGAGTTGTCTTTTGAAAATGCAACAAAAGGCTTTAATCCCTTATTATTAACTTTAGTACACGTTTTTTATAACGCGAGGGCTCTCTTACGGGGTTCCTCGCGTTTGTTTTTTGTTGAACTCGACAAACTCGGACCTTTTATTTTTGTGCACATCAACAATTTTATTTTTCCCGATAAAAACACTGAGATAAAATTTGTTTTTAAACGTTTAATATATGAGCTCCAATATAAAGTCTTTATGGCTTTTTGTCACGTATACACAGCTCTGTGATTAACTTGACAAACAAGGTATAAATATATTATATTGAAATTGAAATTTGTTTTTATATTTAAGAGCCTTATTCGACCATATTTTTAGTGTTAAAGCATTAAGAAGGAGGATTTTTATGAAAAAAGTCATCAGTTTACTTTTGTGTGGCATACTGATTTTTGGTATGACCTTCAGCACAATGCTTACGGTATCTGCCGCAAGCACTGCAGAGCCGTTCATTTATAGGCTCAATCCGAATGGGAAGGAATACCGCGTACGCATAGGTGTAGCAGCTGTTGAGATTAAATTCCCGAGCACCTATAAAGGTTTACCTGTAACCACTATAGAATCCGGTTCAAAGGGTGCTTCAACAGTTAAATCAATTTATATACCCGATAGTATTACCACCATTAATGATTACGCCTTTGAAAACTTTAACGCACTTGAAACTGTAAGTGGTGCTAAAGCTCTTAAAAAAATAGGCAGAGAAGCATTCAATGGTTGTAAAAATCTTGTTAATGTTGAATTAGGTACAAAAATAATTTCTATCGGCAAGGATGCCTTCGAATCAACATCTGTAAAAAATGAATCTGATTATTCGAACTTATATGTCATCGGTAATTATCTTATCCGCGGTTCTGCCAAAGATGGTGAGACCGAAATCGTTATTCCCGAGGGTATAATTACTATTGCCGACTATGCTCTGGAGAATGCGTTTCAGGATAGTGATATGGTCCAGGGTCCCAAAACTATATATTTACCCGAATCACTCAGATGTATAGGTGCTTATGCATTTTTTGAAACTTGGGGTATGACCGATATTCATTTTCCAAGTAAATTACTCACAATCGGTGAATATGCATTTTCTTTTAACTCAGGATTAAAAAACGTTAATATTCCCGCCAGTGTTAAATCCATAGGCATCGGTGCTTTCAGTAATTGCAGCAACATCAACGTTACTGTTGATTCCAATAGTGCGTATTATAAAACTATCGATAATGTTTTGTTCAGAAAAGACGGCAAGATTATTTATGACCACTACGGTATAATGTCTTCTTCATATAAAGTACCCGAAGGTGTTGTTAAAATTGCCGATAAGGCTTTTTATGAGTCGTATTTAACGGGTATTACACTTTCTTCAACAGTTAAAATTATAGGTGAAAGTGCATTTGAAAAAAGCAAAAAACTTACCACAGCAGTCATAGGCAAAAGTGTTTCTACCGTCGGCGAAAGAGCATTCGCAGATTGTACAAAACTCAGTACACTGACAATACAGAAGGGCTGTGCAACTATCGGTAATCGTATGTTTGCAGGCTGTACTGCTCTTAAAAGCGTCACTTTACCTGCAGGGGTTAAAACCATAGGTCATTTTGCATTTTGCGATTGTACGAAGCTTTCAAAGCTTTCTTTACCCTCGACCATAACCAACATAGGAAGTAACGCTTTTTCAAACACATATTACCTAAAGAATGCAAAATATACAAACGGTATCCTTTACAACGGAACAAATATTGTGAGCACAAAAGCGTCAGAACTGGGCTCAACAGTTACAATTAAAAATGGTACTACATGTATTGCAGGTTATACTTTCGGTGGTCTTACTATTACAGGAACCACATCTATAACTGTTACTAACAACACAAAAGTAAAGAAAATTGTTTTCCCCGAAACTCTTAAATACATAGGAATGTACTCTTTCGATGCGTTCGACTCACTTACTTCAATTACAATTCCCGCAGGTGTTAAAAGTGTGGGTGAAGGCACATTCAATGATTGTAAAAACCTTAAGACCGTTACCGTAAAAGGTGGTACAACCGTAATCGGTGAAAGGTCTTTCGGATATGTATCAGGTCTGAAAACTGTTGATGTTACCATATATGCATTAAAGGGCAGTAAAGCTCACTCTTACGCTAATCAGAATGGTTTTAAATTCAAATCAATTGGTGTTTATCTTACAAGTCCAAAACTTACTGCTGCTAAAAACGTTAATAATGGTCTCAACATTAAGTGGAATGCTGTTAAATATGCCCAGGGTTACAGAGTTTACCGTAAAGCTCCCGGCGAAACCTCTTGGACCCGTTTAGGCGATGTAAAAGGCTTGTCGTACACTGATAAAAATGTAAAAAACGGCAAACTGTATACTTATACCGTACGAGCATTCAGTGGTAAAACCTTTGGCAGTTATGACAAAACTGGTATTTCCCACGAATTTATGTCAACACCCAAGCTTACAAAAATACAAAACGGTGCAAACGGAATCAAAGTTGATTGGAGCAAAGTCGGTGGTGCTGACGGTTACATCGTATATAAAAAGACCGCTAAGGGTTGGTCAAAAATAGCTCAGATAAGGGATGTTAATGTTTTAAGTTATTATGATAAAGATGTAAAAGCGGGTACCACATATACTTACACAGTAAAAGCTTATGATGATTCACTTTTTTCAGGTTACAATACAACAGGTATTTCAATTAAAAGGTTGTTAACCCCCGAATTACTCAGTGCAACCTCAAGCAAATCCGGTGTTACATTGAAATGGGGTAAGGTAACAGGCACAGGTGGCTACTATGTTTACAGAAAAACCGGCTCAGGCGCGTGGGAAAGAGTAGCAACCGTAACAGGTGGCACAAAGGTTACTTACCTTGATAAAACCGCTAAGAAAGGCATTACATATTCTTATACAGTAAAAGCATTCAGCGGAAAATACGTAAGTTCACATGATTCAAAAGGACTTACCGTAAAAGATAAGTATTAATAATTCTAACTTATTTGAGCAAAAAAAGAGTTGCCACACGGCAACTCTTTTTTAATCATTCTAATTCAATTCTTTCATAAACTATTCCCTCACGCTCGTGTGTGAAGGTTATATGTAAGGTGTTACCGTCGGCAACAATTGCCGGGTAAGAGAATTCGTGGTCACCGGTTGTGCTTTCGCATTTGAAAATTTCTTCGAATGTTTCACCGTTATCGGTGGATTCGAGAAGCACAAGGGGTGCTCGGTCGCCCCATTTACCCGTTGTGGGATTCATTACAAGGTACACATTACCATTTTCGTGGCGGTCAAGGTCTATACCGCTATTGGGGTTGAGCATCTCGGTTTCGTAACCCTTGCACCAGGTTTTACCGCCGTTTTTACTGTCACTTCTATAAATGTGACCCTCGTCGGTTCTTATGAGCATATGAAGTCCGCCATTGTCGTCCTCCCAGAGGGTGGGCTGAATCATACCGACTTTTTTAAGATTCTTTTTAGGTCTTAAGACGAAGTTTGAATGTTCAAAGGTAAGTCCGTCATCATATGAAATATCCACAAAGCATTTCCAGTTTCTTGTTATGGTTTCCTTTGATGCGGGAGCGACTACTACACCGTTTTTAAGGCGGATAACCTTATTTTTAACGGGTCCTCTTCCGCCGTCAGTATCACCGGGCACAAGCACCCGAGGTTTTGAGAAACTCTTGCCGCCGTCTTTTGAAATACAGTAATATGTAACCCAATTGGGAATGGGTTTGCCGTATTTAAAGTAAAGTATAATTTCTCCGTTTTCTCTTTTAAATAAAACGGGATTCCAATGAGGAAGTGCCTCGCCGTCAACTGCAATACTATAAGGCTCCGCCCATTTCTCATTATCTCTTATACTCACCCATATTTTAACATCATCATTGCCCTCAGCACTACCGCCAAACCAAGCCGCCATCACTTTACCGTCCTCTAAAGGTAACACGGTGGATGCGTGACAGGAATTCGTTACGGTCTTAGGGGGATAAATAAATTCTTTAAGGCTGCTTTTTATTTTCATATTAAATCTCCTTTAAATAATGCGTAATTCGTAATGCTTAATGCGTAATTATCGTGACCTGCGGTCGGCATTTTAAAATCGGCTTGCCCCTTAATTTTGCATTCTGCATTTTGCATTTAATTAATATCCACTCCCCTTTTCAGACTTAGCAATTGATACTATTCGGCTCGTGCCCAGTCTTTCGGCACCGAGAGAGAGGAATTTTTCTGCGTCGTCGAGGGACTTAATGCCACCCGCGGCTTTCATTTTAATATTTTCGCCTATATTTTCCGAGAAAAGTTTAATATCGTCAAATGTTGCTCCGCCTGTGGAAAAGCCCGTTGAGGTTTTAATATAATCCGCACCCGCTTGGGTTACGATTTCGCACATTTTAATTTTTTCCTCGTCCGTAAGAAGGCAGGTTTCAATAATTACTTTTAAAATCTTACCGTCACAAGCGGTTTTGATTTCTTTTATTTCATTTATAATTTCATCGTACTTTTTATCCTTAAGCCAACCGATATTGATTACCATATCAATTTCGTCCGCGCCGTTTTTAACTGCATCCGCAGTTTCAAAAACTTTACAAGCGGTTGTGTTGTAACCGTTGGGGAATCCTATTACAGTACAAACTTTAATTTTTCCCTTACAATAATCGGCACAGTCTTTAACAAATGATGGGGGTATACATACACTTGCGGTGTTGAATTTAATTCCGTCATCGCAAACTGCCTTTATCTGATCCCATGTTGACTCCTGCTTTAAAAGTGTATGGTCAACGTGGGTAAGTATATTTTTTAACTCCATTTATATCGCCTCCGTGGATTATTGTAGCATTTTTATCTAAAAAGGTAAACAGTAATATTAAAATATCATAGTAATTAATAATTGATTTCAAAGATTTCTTGTGGTATGATTTAAAATGTATATTTATGTAATTTAGTAATAAGGTGATTATTATGAAAAATTTACTTGTTATTTTCGGCGGATGCTCAAGCGAATACCCCGTTTCTTTACGCTCTTCCGCTTCCGTTCTCAGAAATATAGACAAATCAAAATACAATGTTATTACCTTGGGTATAACCCGCCAGGGCGGTTGGTATCTTTATACAGGTGATATTGATTCTATTGAAAATGACTCTTGGTATCAGGATGACCTTACAACACCCGCGGTACTCTCCCCCGACAAAAACGACAAGGCTCTTATTGTACTTAACGATATGGGTGCTTACGAGAAAATCAAAATTGACGTTATCTTCCCCGTTCTCCACGGTAAAAACGGTGAAGACGGCACAATTCAGGGTATCTTTGAGCTTAGCGGTATTCCATATGTGGGTTGCGGTCTTTTAGCAAGTGCAATGTGTATGGATAAAGCCGTTACAAACACCCTCGCCGACGAAGCGGGTATCGACGGTGCAAAGTGGGCGGCATTTACCGAAGCTGAGTACAGAGCAGGTAAGGTTGACCTTAGTGCAATTGAAAATAAATTAGGTTATCCCATATTCGTTAAACCCGCAAACGCAGGTTCATCCGTAGGTATCACAAAGGCACATAATCACAGTGAGCTTTTAGTTGCTCTTGATGTAGCCTTCGAAAATGACTACAAGGCAGTTCTTGAAGAAACCCTTGTAGGTCGCGAAATTGAATGTGCGGTTATGGGTAACGAAGAACCCGTTGCATCCTGTATCGGTGAGATTTTACCCACTGCGGAATTCTATGATTTCGATGCAAAATACGTTGATAATTCAACGGGTCTTGCTATCCCTGCGGATTTACCCGTTGAAACAAGCGAAAAAGTCCGTGCCGCCGCAGTAAATGCATACCTTACCATGGGCTGCCGAGGACTTTCACGAGTTGACTTCTTCCTCTGCAATGACGGAAGAATCTGTCTTAACGAAATCAACACACTCCCCGGCTTCACATCCATTTCAATGTTCCCTAAGCTTTTCGGTCAGGTAGGTATTCCTTATTCTGAACTCATTGACAAACTCATTGAATATGCCGAGGAATGTGCAAGATGAGAAAAGTTGAAATAGAATTCGTAAGCGAACAACAGTACCATGATGACCGTGACAGCAGTAAACTCAAGGCTTCGGGTACTTTCGAAGTAATCGACGGTAAAAAAGTCATAACCTACACTGAGCCCGACGAAGAAATGGGCAAAAGCGAAACAGTTATTGAAGTTATAAATAATAATTTTATAAAAATGACCCGAAGAGGGGTTTACGAAGCGGTTTTTCTTATTGAAGAAGGTAAAACCCATTCCTGTATTTACAAAACACCCTTTGGTGAAATGAATATGGATATTGTTGCAAAGCGTGTTAACGCGACTATACCTGATTGCTCAGGTAAAATCCTTCTTTGTTATAATATCGAAAGTAATAATGAAATAATTGGTGAAAACAATCTGTTAATGAAAATAAATGAAATTTGAAAGGTGTTTATAATGTCTAAATTAGTTAAAACAGCTGAAGAACAAATTATTAATGCCGTAACTGAGGCTATTAATAAAAATATTGCGGACAGCACTTTTATTGAAGCGGATATTCCCGCTTTCAAAACTGAAATTCCTGCAGACAGAAAGAACGGCGACTATTCTGCAAACGGTGCTTTTATGCTTTCAAAAGCTCTCCGAATGCCCCCGAGAAAAATTGCTGAATGCATCCTCGAAAAAATCAACCTTGATGGTACATATTTTGAAAAATGCGAGGTTGCAGGTCCCG
Source organism: Acutalibacteraceae bacterium (assembly GCA_045592665.1). Classification (GTDB taxonomy): domain Bacteria; phylum Bacillota; class Clostridia; order Oscillospirales; family Acutalibacteraceae; genus DTU089. The sequence continues at coordinate 45,529 of JAZNVE010000015.1, read as the reverse complement.
GATTTATAAACTTCTTCTTAAAATCCGATTTCTATGCCGACATTCTTCTTGATGTTGACGCCCTCGGTGACAACTACGGCAGAAGTGATTTTGGTAATGGTAAGAAAATAAACGTTGAATTCGTTTCCGCAAACCCCACCGGTCCTATGCATATGGGTAACGCCCGTGGCGGTGCTTTGGGCGACTGTCTTGCCGCAGTCCTCGATTGGGCAGGATACGAGGTTGAAAGAGAATTTTATGTAAACGATGCAGGTAACCAGATTGATAAATTCGGTCTTTCCCTTTCCGTACGTTATCAACAGATTCTCAAGGGTAAAGATTTTATTGAACTCCCTGAAGACAGTTACCACGGCGATGATATAAGAGTTCTCGCTCAGAGTTATATTGACGAAAACGGCGATAATCTTCTTGAAGTCAGCGAAGAAGAAAGAAGAAAAGCCCTTGTTGAATTTGGTCTTCCCCGTAATATTGCAAAAATGAAAGCGGCTATGGAAAAATACCGCATTGACTATAACACATGGTTTTCAGAGCTTTCACTCCACAATGGGGGTGAGCTTCTTGAAACAATTGAAATTCTCAAGAAAAACGGCTACACCTACGAAAAAGAGGGTGCTTTGTGGTACAAGAATATTGAGGTTATGACCGCAATTCTTAAAAGAGAGGGTAAATCTCAGGAAGATATTGATAAACTTGAACTCAAGGACGATGTTCTTATCCGTCAGAATGGTAACCCCACTTACTTTGCAGCAGATATTGCATACCACAGAAACAAATTGGAAAAACGTGGCTTTGATACAGCTATTGACGTATGGGGTGCGGACCACCACGGTCACGTAGCACGTATGAAAGGTGCTATGGAAGCAGTAGGTATTGACGGTGGCAGACTCGACGTTGTTCTTATGCAACTTGTTAACCTTATGAAGGACGGCAAACCCGTTAAAATGTCAAAAAGAACAGGTAAGGCTATTACCCTCGTTGACCTTCTTGATGAAGTTCCCATTGACGCAGTTCGTTTCCTCTTTAATATGAGAGAAGCAGGTTCAGCAATGGATTTCGACCTTGACCTTGCGGTTGAGCAGTCCAACCAGAACCCCGTTTATTACTGTCAGTATGCACACGCAAGAATCTGCAGTATTTTAAAGAAACTTGAGGTTGAGGGCGTTAAGGCAAGAAAGCCCCAAAAGGCAGAGCTTCAGTTACTTACAAGTGATGAAGAAAAAGACCTTATTTCCCACCTCGCTTCACTTACGGGTGTTATTGTTAACGCGGCTAACACCTACGACCCTGCAAAAATCACCCATTACGCAACTGACCTTGCTACAAAATTCCACCGTTTCTATAACGCACAGAGAGTTATGGTTGATGACGAAGCACTTATGCAATCAAGAATTTTCCTCTGCCTTTGCGTAAAGAATACCATGAAAAATATTCTTTCAATGCTTAAAATCAACGCTCCCGAAAGTATGTAAAAATTTAAGACCCTGATGAACTTTTCAGTTCATCAGGGTCTTTTTTCATTTCATAAATATGGGGTTTGTCCAGGCTTTTCTGCCCTCTTTATCAACTACCGTCACACGGATATAATCGTAATCATTTCTCAAATCCACCTGAGCATTTACGAGGGGTTCACCCTCTGCGGTTATCATCTTAGAAGGGTGCTTGTCACATTGGAAAATAATTTTTTCGCATTCGCTTGTTTCAATATGAGCAATGGCTTCGTCATCCACGTAAAAATCCTTAATAACAGGACCGCAAGAGGAATAAAAGGCTCCGTTTTCCAATGCTTTCAGTATATCTTTTACATTATTTTCGGCATTCACCATAACCCAACCCTTACAGTGCTGGTACATAGCATGACCGTCATCCGTCGCAACTGCAAAAAGCTTATTGCCCATACCTAAAAGCTCGTCCCAATATGAACCGTTATCCGTGTCCATATCGTTCTCGATAGCACAACCACTGTTCCATATTTCAAAAGCAATATTGCCTTTTAATCTATCAAAATATCTTGTGGGAGTTGAACTCCACTGGGGGTGGCAATAAATTGTAAGGTTATTCTTTTCGTGGGCTTCATCAAGATATTTCTGAAACTCCTCTTGATTTTTTGCTGTTCCGCTCGTAAGTTTCTCGTCCTGTGCGTAGCCGTTGGTTTCATCATCAGGACCTATAAAAACCTCGTGAAAAGTCCTGAAACCGTTATCCCTTACAAAAGTATTGTCAAACTCCATACCGGGGATTATTGTAATATCCACATCCTCGGCAAAGTTTTTGTAATTATATATTTTATGATCCGTAAGTGCAAGAAAATCATAACCATTTTCTTTATGAAGTCGTATAACTTCTTCGGGAGTACCGTCACCGTCGGAGCGTGTAGTGTGACAATGAAGTCCGCCCTTAAGCATTGCTTTTTGATTAACGAAAGCCTCTTGTCTTTTCATTTTATCACCTTAATCCTCATCATTTACGGGATTTTTGCGTTCCACTACCCACGCATTGGGAAGATATCTGCCCGTTGGCATCTGTCTTGCGGAAGGCTTGTTTATAACTTCGCCATCATAAGCAATAACCGATGACGAACCTCCGTCACAGGCCCCAGCAGTAACTGCACCATACTGTAAAAGTACATCCGCACAGTCCTCCATAGTCGCACCTAAGGAATAGCCCACCTGTCTGCCGTCGGCTACAAGGAATAATACAACACCGTTTTCGCATTGACCCACAACAGTTCTCGGTTGCAATCCCCAACCTGCAGAATCTTCAACGACCTTTATACCATCGATTATAAGAGAGGGACGATATTGCATACCGTCGCGGATATTGTATTCAGTCCAATCTTCCATACCACCAACTACAAGTCGGTCATTTTCGTCAAAGCCCAACAGAGTGTATTTTGAGTTGTACGTACCCCAGTATTCACCGTCGGAAACGCACTGACCCGTAACAACTCCGCCCATGCTTGTACCACCGGGGTCCGCGAAGCCTGAAGCATTTATACCGACTATTCCGTTTTCTTCTTCAAGGTAATCGCAAATAAACTCACCACGTGAATTCTTGTAATCGGTAACCTTTAAAGATACTCGCGACGGGTCATCGATAAGCACAAGCTTACCTACAAAGGTTTCCTTCTTAATCTCAAGTATAACTATATTTTCATTCTTATCGTTAACAAAAACAGTATTGCCGAATTTATCGGGCTCACCAACCGTAAGGCTATCCTGACCCAATAAATCCTCGCTCTCGTTTCCGTATATATCCGTAACAAAAATATCCTTTATATCCACCTGGCGCGACATCACTTCGTCAATTAATCTATCGGGAAAAAATGATGTGGCAAGCCATTTATGCTGGTCGGTAGTCATGGCAGTTTCAATCCAGATATTACGCCACTTGACCACAAAAGGAATATTGCCGTAAAGCACCGTTACGTAGCTTGAAACAATTGTAAGCACCCCTATGGCAAATAAAAGAATCATAACTGCCCAAGGTCTTACTCTTTTTTTCCGTTTTTTTGTCTCTTGCTCTTTTGTTAACGGCGGAGGTGCGGGAGCTTTTTCTTTTGTTTTTTTTGTTTTATCTTTGGATTTGTATTTTCGAACTTCGCTTAAACCGTCTGCCAGATGGTCAAGGTCAACAATTTCTTCTTCGCTAATTTCAACCACAAGAGCACCTCCTTTGTCATTTCTTTGAGTATAGCATAAATCGACGGTAAATGCTATAATTCACCGTCAATTCATAAAAAATTAATTATTTATTGTCAATATACCTGCAAGCCGCAAGAGCCGCAACCGCACCGTCAGCGGAAGCTGTTGTAATCTGGCGGATACTTTTCTGACGGCAGTCACCTGCAACAAAAATGCCTTCAGTCTTTGTAATACAGCTTTCATCCGAATCAAAATATCCATTAGAATCAAGCGTTACAAATTCCGCAAATGCGGAGTTTTTCGGTTCGAGACCTATAGCCACAAAAAGACCGTCGATATTAATTTCTTTCTGACCTGAAACTGTATTAAGTACAACACCCGTAAGTTCATCGTCACCTTTAAGCTCTGCTACGGTTGCCTCTAAAATAAACTCAACATTGTCCTTCTTTGAAAGAATATCAACAAGTTTCTGTTCACCCGTAAGGAAAGCAAGATTCTGGAAAATATATACTTTTTCACATATATCAGAAAGAAGCACCGCCTCCTGTAAAGCAGAGTTACCTCCGCCTACAACACCAACGGTTTTATCTTTGAAGAACGCACCGTCACAAACGGCACAATAGGATACACCGTTACCAACAAATTCGTTTTCCTTAGGAAGACCTAACTGACGGTGATGAACACCTACCGCAATAATAACCGCAGATGCCTCAAATTTTTTGTTATCGGCAAAAACAAGCTTTCTGTTGCCTTCGTCAACAATGCCTGTTACCTTTTCCATCTCAACATCCGCACCCATACTGAGCACCTGGTCAAGAAGCTTATCGGCAAATTCGTTACCGCTCATTTCTGGAATACCGGGGTAGTTTTCTATTTTAGGTGAAAATGTAACCTGACCGCCAAAAGTTGACTGTTCAATTACAAGAACACTTTTTGATGCACGTAAAGCGTAAAGTGCCGCTGTAAGTCCCGCAGGACCTGCACCTATAACAATTATATCATACATAAAACTCACTCCTATTGCATAAATGGGTTGTAAAAAAACTTGTTTTTCACAACCCATTTCATTATTTAATTAAAGAGATTCAATAAATGCTTTAACTGCAGGAAGATCTGCAACTTTTTCGTAGGTGTCGCCCTTCTGAATAACGAGTGTGGGAGCCTGTTTGAGTTCAAGAGCAGTTGCAAACTCTCTGTTTTCCTCAACGAAAAGTTTTTCGTAAGCAATACCCTTCTTATCAAGAAGCTGAGCAGCTATTTTACATTTAGGACAGGTTTTTGTTGCAAAAAGGATGAATTTTGTATCAGCATCAACTGTTACTTCCTCTTTGTGGTCGCAACAAGCACAATGAGCGTGGTCAACAACTCTGTTTTCCTTTGTCAACTGTGAGTTTGCAACATCATAAACACGTCTGTCTTTGAATTCCTGAGCCTTACCGTCATTGAAGTTCTGAACAGGACGATAGTAACCTGTAATACGGCTGTAAACCTCTGTTGCGTTTTCACAATCGGGACAGGTATAAACCTCGCCTTTGATATAACCGTGGTTGCTACATACTGAGTATGTGGGTGAAATTGAATAGTAAGGAAGTCTGTAGTTATCGGCAATCTTTCTTACGATATCTGCAGCAGCCTTCCAATCGGGAAGCTTTTCACCGAGGAATGCGTGGAATACGGTACCCGATGTGTAAAGAGTATGAAGTTCATCCTGAGCATCAAGTGCTTCGAAGATATCTGCAGTGTAACCAACGGGAAGATGTGAAGAGTTGGTGTAATAGGGTGTGCCGTTTTCGTTAGCCTGAATAATTGCGGGATAGTGCTTTTTATCGTGCATTGCAAAACGGTATGTGGTTGACTCGGCAGGAGTTGCTTCAAGGTTGTAAAGGTCACCGTAAAGCTCCTGATAATCAGAAAGCCTTTCTCTCATATGGTTGAGAACGTCTTTGGCGAATGCCTGAGTCTCTTTATGAGTCATATCCTTACGAAGCCATTTTGCATTAAGACCTACCTCGTTCATACCGATAAGACCGATAGTTGAGAAGTGGTTTGTAAATGTGCCGAGATATCTCTTTGTGTAAGGATAAAGACCTTCTTCAAGAAGCTTTGTAATAATATCTCTCTTAATCTTAAGTGAACGTGCAGAGATATCCATAAGCTTGTCGAGACGCTTGTAGAACTCCTCGGCTGTTTCGGAAAGATAAGCAATTCTGGGAAGGTTGATCGTAACAACACCGATTGAGCCTGTGCTTTCACCGCTACCGAAGAAGCCACCGCTCTTTTTACGGAGCTCACGAAGGTCGAGACGAAGTCTGCAGCACATTGAACGTACATCGCTGGGCTCCATATCGGAGTTAACGTAGTTTGAGAAATAAGGTGTACCGTATTTTGCGGTCATTTCGAAGAGAAGCTTGTTGTTCTCGGTTTCTGACCAGTCAAAGTCCCTTGTAATTGAGTATGTGGGAATGGGATACTGGAAGCCACGACCGTGAGCATCGCCTTCAATCATAATTTCGATAAAGGCTTTGTTAACCATATCCATTTCTTTCTTACAATCTCCGTAAGTGAAATCCATTTCCTTACCGCCGACGATTGCGGGCATATCCTTAAGGTCAGCAGGAACAGTCCAGTCAAGAGTGATATTTGAGAAAGGAGCCTGAGTACCCCAACGGGAAGGCGTATTTACACCGAAAATAAAGGATTCAAGACATTTTTTAACCTGTCTGTAATCAAGGTTATCAACCTTTACAAAGGGCGCAAGGTATGTGTCGAATGATGAGAATGCCTGAGCACCCGCCCACTCATTCTGCATAATACCGAGGAAGTTAACCATCTGGTTACAAAGTGTTGCAAGGTGACTTGCAGGAGCGGATGTAATCTTACCGGGAACACCGCCGAGACCTTCCTGAATAAGCTGTTTTAATGACCAACCTGCACAGTAACCTGTAAGCATTGAAAGGTCATGAATATGAATATCTGCGTTACGGTGAGCGTTGGCAATTTCTTCATCGTAAACCTCAGAGAGCCAATAGTTAGCTGTGATTGCACCGGAGTTTGAAAGAATAAGACCACCAACAGAATAAGTAACAGTTGAATTTTCTTTTACTCGCCAGTCTGTAACCTTAACATAACTGTCAACAAGCTCCTTATAGTCAAGGATTGTTGATTTCATATTACGGATTTTTTCACGCTGTTTTCTGTAAAGAATGTATGACTTTGCAACATCTGCATATCCTGCCTGAACAAGAACGGATTCAACGCTGTCCTGTACATCCTCAACCGCAACAAGATTGTTGCTGATTTTGGGTTCAAAGTTTGCAGTAACCTTGAGAGCAAGGAAATCGATAATGTTGTCGTTGTACTGTTTGTTACAAGCTTCAAAAGCCTGTTTAATTGCTATGGCGATTTTTTCGATATTAAAATCTGCAATTTTGCCGTCACGTTTAATTACCTGATACATAACTTCTCCTTCTTTCGTTTTGATATATTTATTATTGCTTAATCTGTTTATACCTTTGTGGCGGAATTACACCATCCGAAAAGGTGAGCTTACTGATAATAACAGATATACACGCCTTTGTCAAGCCTAAAACACAATATCTTGTGTTTTATTTTTGAAATTTTTTTATCAAAACACAAGATATTGTTTGCTTTTGGTGAAAATATAGTAAACTTGCATATAATACACCCCTATCTTTTGTGTACTTTTTCCTTTTTTGATTTTTTTTAGTGTTTTCGCACCACTATATATTGTGTTTTGCACCACTATATGTTGTGGTATAAAAAAGAACATCCTGTTTATTCAACAAGATGTTCCGTAACATTTACTATATCATCATATATGACTATATCCGCTTTTTTGTCAAAGGGAGTTGGTGATTTATTTATAAGTGCAATGGTTTCACCCCTGAAATATCCTATAAAGGATGCTGCAGGGTAAACTGCCAGAGAAGTGCCGATTATTATAAGTAAATCTGCTTCTTTTATTGCCTTTACAGCACCATTTACCGTATACTCATCAAGCCCTTCTTCATAAAGAACCACATCCGGCTTTACTGTACCACCACACCTTTCACATTTTGGTATATTAATGCTTTTATAGATATAGCTACCGTCGTAAAATTCACCGCAATTCACACAAAAATTACGATGTATGCTACCGTGAAGCTCATATACCTCCGTGTTTCCTGCTCCGCTATGAAGTCCGTCTATATTCTGAGTTACCACACTCACTTTTTTACCCTGTTTTTCCAACAGAGAAAAATACAAATGAGCTTTATTGGGTATAGCCTCAGGATACATCATTTTTGATTTATAGAAATCATAAAATAAATCAGTATGTTTTATGAAAAAACTATGGGATATTATTTCTTCGGGGGAATACCCACTTTTATCAATTTCGCTATAAAGTCCCTCGGCAGAACGAAAATCGGGAATACCCGACGGGCAACTGATACCCGCACCTGTAAACACGCAGATTTTTGAGGCTACGTTTATTGCCTCTCTCAATTTTTCTATACTCATCTTACATACCTCTTAACTCCGTCTGAGGAATATATTTCTGAGCTATTTTCAACATTTCACGCATATCATTCCTTGATACTCCGCGACAATTACCATCAATAAGATTGCCCGAATCTTCAAAGTTCTGAAGGAAATATCTCGGTGTACCCTGTATCCATTGAGCTATTTTTTCAATATCCTCAAAGGTATGAAAATCAGCGGTTACGGTTGTTCTGAACTCATAATCAACACCACTGTTTTTAAGAAGTTCTATGCTTTTATTAATCGGTGTTAAATCAAAGTCTTTAACGCCTACGGTAACACCATATTTTTCTGGACTATTTTTAATATCCATTGCCACGTAATCCGCAAGACCCAATTGGAGAATCCCATCAAGCTTTTCAGGAAAGCTTCCGTTGGTATCAAGTTTTACGGCAAAGCCCTTTTCTTTTATTTCGTATAAAAATCTTTCGATATCCTTTTGTAACAATGGCTCTCCGCCTGTTACGGCAACACCGTCAAGTACATTCTTACGTCTTTCAAGATGTTCAAATATTTCTTCTTCCGAAAAAAACACATCGTCAAGCTCCGTCACGAGTAATGCGTTGTGACAGAAAGGACACCTGAAATTACATCCGCCGGTAAACACCGTACACGCAGTCCTACCCGGAAAATCAAGCACTGTAAGTTTCTGGAAACCTTTTATCATCATTTTTATCACCATAAAAATTATATATTCCGAAAATTAACAAGTCAACCATCTTTATGAATTTTACAAAAAACTGTCAAATTCCAAGCGAAACACAATATTTATACAATATATATAATAAACTATCTGTATTTTGTGTATTTACATTTTGAAATATCTGTGATATAATACAAGCACTAGTAGTGTAAATTAATATTTGGAGGAATTTACTATGAGAACAAAAAAAGCAATTGCTGTTTTGCTTGCAGTAGTTATACTTGCAATTCCTTTTGCAGTAGTTTCATCAGCAGCTTCTGCTCCTGAAATCATTGCACAGCCCATCAAAACAGTATACACCGACTGTGAAAAATTCAACCCTCAGGGTCTCGTTGTTTCATTTGACGGTGAAGAAATCCCCTACACACCCATCGATGCAGATTTTGCATTTGTACCAGGTCTTGACGAATACCTCACAGTAGGCACTAACGCAGACGGTGAAGACGTTCCTACTAACACTATCGAGGTTTATTACAAAAACCAGTATGCAGGTACAGTTACAATCGAAGTTTCCCACATACTCGGCGAAGTTACATACCTCAGCGAAGCAGGTCACGGACAATACTGCCTCGGTTGCGGTAAGGTTCATAATTACAACGCACACAATATTGAGGAATATATCCCTAACGATGACGGTGGTTTATTCATTCCCCAGACCGAAACAGGCAAATGTCTTGATTGCGGTGGCGAGGTTACACGCAACATTCCCGGCTCTGAAGGCTTCCAGTTCATCTTTGGTGGTGAAATGACCGAATTCGAATCAGAAATTATCGGCTATTTTTATATGATAGCTGTTACACTCATCCAGGCTCTTGTGGGCATTCGCTAATCGGAGGTTATTAAAATGAAAAAATTACTTTCAGTTTTACTTGTTGCAGTGATGCTTTTCTCAAGCATCGGCTTGATTTCCGTTGTGGCTGCTGAGCCCACACCCGCGCTTTCTTACACAGTTACCGGTTCGTATGCCCTTGATGAAAAAACAGATGCACAGAAAGAGCTTTTCAACGTTGATGTTGTCATTGACTCATCTAAAATCGCCGCTCTTGACGGTGAATCTAAAGCTTACACATACACTGTTGACTCCATCGTCGCAAATGGCATCGACTACCTCACAGACCCGGATGCGTTCTTCGCTGCATTTGATGCAGAAGATTTCAACGGTACAGTTCTCGAGGTTACTTTCACAATCAACTTCGAAAGTGATAAGGTTTTCGGTACTCTTGATTATGAGGTTAACGTATCAGGCTTTATGGCACCTCTCGCTATCGGTCTCGGTCCTGTAGACGATGCATTGTCAAATGTTGCTCTTCCTATTGCAGTCAGCTTCTCAGATAACATTTGGCAGTTCCCCTCTCTCGATGAAATGGAAATCCTCCAGAGACCTACAAAACAGGATTATCTTGATTCTGAAAAGTTTGACTTCGAAGGCACAAAGGTTGCAGTTAAAACAAAAACCGCAACTGCTTACGATTCACTTACCGGTACCTACACTTATGAAGAAGGTTACTCTGGACTTGTTGAATACGGTCCCGAAACAGCTAATATGTTTACCGCTAACCCTTCTGAGGACGAAAAGCTTAATGTTAACGTAACTGAAGTTGTTGCTTACTTTGACGGTATTGAGCTTGCCAAGTTACCCGTCAAGGTTGAACATGCTTGGTCAAATGGTTATTCAAGCATCACAACAGATAAATATACAGAAGGCAAACCCGGTTACCACGCAATTGTTTGCGATGGCTGTGGTGAAGCATATGATGCACAGCCCCACGAACCCTCACCCGTACTTGACGAAAACGGTGATCCTCTTCTTGATGAAGAAGGCAATGTAATTTGCTGGACATACAACAATGACCAGACATTCCTCAACAATGGTACAGAGTCTTCAATCTGTGCACATTGCGGTGCAGTTCTTACAAGAAATACATTCGGTACAGCTGACTATAACACAGCCCTTGGCAACTACCACTTCATTCGCGTGATTCTTGATTACATTAACACAATACTCAGAATCATCAACGGTTCAATTGCATAACAAATACACTACAATATTCGTGTTAACGAGAAGCCACAGTTCACTAACGGACTGTGGTTTTTTATTTTTGAAAAAATCATTGACAATCTGATTTTCATATGTTATCGTGTAACTGTAATATCACAGATATTACAGTTGTAGCTCAGGAGGTGACGAAGTGATAATTATCGACTGGCACAGTCGTACACCTATATTCGAACAAATAAAGGAACAAATTTTAAACCTTATAAATATCGGAGAATTAAAACCCGATGATAAACTGCCATCTATACGACAGTTAGCTTCCGAACTGGATCTTAACGTAAATACCGTAAAACGAGCTTTTCAAGAACTCGAAACAGAAAAAGTTACATATTCCATCCCAGGCAAAGGCATCTTCGTCAGCCATACCGCTATTGCCAACGAGATTGTAATTGATAATGCAGAAAACGAACTCAAACGCATCCTCGCTTCATCAAAAGCCAAGGGTGTGCCGGCAGAAAGAGTTATAGCTTTAGTAAACGAAGTATATAAAAAGGGTGATAAAAATGATTGAAATAAAATCGATAACAAAAAAATACGGCAAATTCACCGCAATTGAAAACATAAACATTACGGTTGAAGAATCATCCGTACTTGGTATTGTTGGCTTTAACGGCAGTGGTAAAACTACCCTTTTAAATATCTGTGCAGGTATATTCAAGCCTGATAACGGAGTAGTTTTGTTCGATGGCAATGATGCTTTTGACAACAATAAAGAACGTTGTCTTATGTTTTTTGTTTCGGATAATCTTTGGTTCCCTGCTTCAGCCACAATCAAGGGTGCAGCAAAATATTACGCTTCATATTACCCAAGGTTTGACTTCAAAATCTTTTATTCAATTTGTGACCTCTTTGGATTAAGGGAACGTACAAGCGTGCGTAGTCTTTCGAAGGGTATGAAAAAACAAGCTTCCCTTGCTATTGCATTCGCATCAAAACCTAAATATCTGCTCATAGATGAGACCTTTGACGGTCTTGACCCTCATAAAAAAGAGATACTCAAAAAGCTTTTACTTAATTACATAGGAGAAACTAATGCCTCGGTGATTATTGCTTCCCACGATTTAGCCGAAATATCGGGTGTGTGCGACCGCATCGCAATTCTTAACGGAAAAACCGTGGTAATGAACTGTGCCATTGACGATGTAAGCGACCATTTAAGACATATAACTCTGACCTTCGAAAAACCTGTAAGGGAAGATATTTTCAAGGATATAAACTATCGCAAAATAAAAATTTCCGGTAGGACGGTTTCCATTATCATTTGCGGTAATATACAAGAGGAAACAGAAAAAATCAACACATTAGGTGCGTTAAATATGGAAATTTCTCGGCTTACGCTTGAAGAAGTTTTCATACAAGAAACGGAGGCTGAAAGTGATAATGAAAAAATCAATAACATTTTCAAATAAAGTTGCTGCACGTTCACATATAAAGCATATTTTTACTTTGCCTACTATTATTTGCATTCTGTTATTCTCTGTTATTATTTTTTATTCTGTATTTTTTGATAGAAGCGCTGTTTATTGGGGAAACGAGTACACTCTTCTGAGTAAACTTTTCTCGGAAGCTGTCAACCTCAAAGAGGGTTTACCCGCTTTTTATAATTTGAATTACTCACACGTCGGACCTCAGGAGTTTCTTTTCGGCGTGATTCTTGCAATTACTCAATTCGGCTTTCTGTTAAACAAAAGAAAATGTTATACACAACTCAGCTTTGCCGTAAACAGAAAACAATTGTTCTTCAATAAAACATTTTTTCCTACGCTGTGTGCAGCTTTAGTCATTATATGCCCAAAACTCTTTGGGGCAGTTGTCAATGCAGTTTTTTTAGGTATAACCCCTAACTTAATAAAAGCCTTCTCCGTAAATGTCTTATCATCCGTTATGATTTTCCTTTTCGGTTATACCATTAGTGTTATTGGACATTTGTTTTCAAGCAGACGGGCAGAAACCTATATGCTTACGTTTTCGCTTCTCTGTATACCCTATGCGTTTCGTGCCGTTGTAAACAATATTTTCAATCTTACACTTTACGGATATGGGATTGATTTATCTTTTTACGGCGAAACTGAAAATGAAATCACCGAGTTTTTCTACTACCTGAATCCGGGATACGGATTATTTAATACTCTGTCAACTAACGATGGCATTCCGTTAAACGCAAACATATCATTTTCAAAAGAACTTTCCCTTGCTGTTATTTGGATAAGCATATTTACCATATCATTATTCCTTTGCGGAAAGTATTTTTGCAACAAATATAAAGCTGAGGATACGGGCTCTAAGGCTAAATCGAAAATTTTTCTTATGATTTCTTGCACCACATTACCACTCCTCGTAACTCAACACTTTTGTGATTTCTTAAACATTTTTTTCGAACCCGGAGCTATATTTTTAATTATTACAAGTGTTATACTCACATTAGTTTTTTCTATTGCTCTAAGTATGCTGATTACCCTCTCGCCAAAAAGATCCTTATGGGGCGCAACAGGTGGTGGCATTAGCGCTGTCTTACATATAATTATTGTTATTATCGGTGTTACGGGTTGCTTCGGTTTTACGACCAAAATTCCGGACTTAAAGGATATTGAATCCGTTGATGTCTCTGTTCCCTTTGGGGATATGACTTACACTAACTCAAATGAATTCTTTACACCCTTCAACTATGCCGATAGCATAACCCTCAGCGAAGAAAGTGAAATCAAAATAGCAACGAATACACATAAAATAATCACCAAAAACCAAGAAAAAACCACAGGTGTTACATTTGATGCAATGTACAGATTAAAAAACGGTAAAATCATATGTCGCTCCTATTGTGGCATTAACGAAGATGCCGCCTTAGAATACAGTAGAGTCTGGGAGTCTAAGGATATTAAGAACAGATTAAAGGTTTTTCTGAACCAGGCTGAAGCAAAAGATGTTTTTTCCGAAAAATTTGATATTGACATCAATTCATTACAATCAACAGAGTCTTCCGACTATTATATTGACGAGTATTTAAACACCCTTGATGATTTATATCCTACCATAAAACAAAAATCAGTTCATATTATATCAAAGGATAAGCAAACAACCGACTTGTACGCAGTAAACAAAGCTGACTCATTCCCTGAAACCTCCGAAGAAATTGCCGAGGAATTAATGAAAGCATTATACAAAGATGCTTGCACTTTGAGTACAGAGGAATGGTTCTCACCTGAAAAAGAGTTGGGTATTTTAGCCTTTTGTCCACTCAAAAATTGGAATTATTCACCTGTTACGTTTAACTTTCTGCGTACATACGATGCGGTATTTTATATTAACACAAATATGAAAAACACATTAAGTGTTTTGGAAAAATATAATTATACACAATATTTTGAATGCAAAAAAGAAATTACCGAGGCTCATCTGGTTAATATCAATGAAGTATCGGAATGGCTGAAAAATGAGTTTTATCCCGATTACGATGTTCCTCATCGGACATATTTCGCACAGGACAATACGGGAATTGACCAATATTTAGCCTATGGATGCGGTTATATGGGTAAAACCTTTATCGATAAACCGAATTTACCCAAACAGGAACAAATTTACGATCTGAATTTTGCAAAGGATATGGTAAAAAACGCCTATATGGCATACAACGTGGGAATTGACGGTGAATTTCTTGTTGTTAAATTCGATGATGGATCTTGCAGTATGCTCGTCATACCCGAATAAACATCATTCTAAATGAAAAACAAGTCTACGAAAGGGATGATATTGAAAATGAAAAAAAACAATCAAAAATCATTCATACCATCTGTCAACGTCAGTCTCCGACATATTCTTTCCCTTCCCACAATAATTTGTCTGTTGATTTTTGCAATTCTTTTATTTCATTTTACATATTTTGAGTCCATATATGATGATGCCGGGGGCTATTACTACACATTAATTGACTGTATACAAAGCGAAGTTAATTCCATCGACCCATATTACCATTTTCGGTTATCATACAGCGATCCGCTGTTACCTGCATTATGCGGTATGTTGTTGGGAATGCTCCAGTTCAGTTTTTTACTTAACAAAAAGGCTTGTTTAACCCATCTTAGCTTTGCGGTAAAAAGAGGGCGTTTCTATTTATACAGAACCTTATTCCCGTTACTTTGTGCCGTTTGGATTATATCGGTTTTAGAAATATCCGTTGTTTTTTTCAATACTATTTATATTGGTTTCCATATAAATCTGATAAAAGCTTTGTTTGCAAGGCTTCTGCTTAATATACTTCCCCTGATATTTTGCTTTACCGTAACGGTAGCCTCTCACATTTTTACAAGCCGAAAAATTGAGGCAATTACCTTACAGTTTTCACTTATTATGTTGCCGACGGCAATCAAAAAGCTTGTGGGCACCTTGTTCACTGCAACTCTTTTTGGTCACGGCGACAGTATATATTCCTGCAGTAGCGAAATTGATGATTTTTTTGCTAAGCTTGACCCAATCGGATACAGCATCGCTTTAGAGGATTCTTTTAATTATATATCCGCAAAAGAAAACATAACCATTTTACCTATGGTAATAGGATATATTGCCATTATTATTCTTTGTATCGTAGCTTTGACTCTTTTTGGTTTATACTTTTCCAAAAGATTTAAACCCGAAGCAAGCGGTATCAAGGGCAAGTCTAAAATTGCTCTCACAATTATGTCCGTTTCTTTACCTGTTATGATATCAGCTTCCGTATTAGAAATACTCTTTTACGATTTGAATGACGGTAATGTTTATGACCAATCTACCACATCACTTTTATTCAGAGTAATAGTTGCTGTAATTATAGGCGCAATAGCCTGCGTAATAATAAACCTTATTGTCTCCCTTGGAATTAAAAATTTTATTTGCGGTCTTTACGGTGCCGCAATTATAGCCTTACTCCATTTATTTATAATTATAACAGGTTTTACGGGGTGTTTCGGTTTTTCTTCCTACATTCCCGAAGCCAACGACATCTTATACATTGACATAAGCCTGCCATTTAACGATTTTTGTACTAATCAGGAAAATTGCTTTTACAAAAACAATACCCCTAACTATCTGTTTGTTTATAACAGAAGTGATTTTGAGATTATCAGAAAAATTCACAAATCCGTTATAGATACAAAAGGCAAAAAAGAAACAGCCGTTGATTGTGCCGTAACATACACTTTAAAGAGCGGAAAAACCGTAACGCGTCACTTCTATAACATAAGCGAGGAAGCTGCCTACGAATACCTTAATCTTTGGGAAACTGATACCGTAAATTACAGTTATAAGTATCTATTAGGACAAAACACCGCTGAGGATACAGAAAAACAGCGCAAATACATCGAGACAGCTTTTACCACGGACTATTATGAATCTCTTTTTGACGGAGTTTCGTCATTTCAAAGTGTATATGATTACTATTATTCCGGTTATTATAACATAGGAACTCAGGTATCATTTACTGATGATATTTATATAATCAGTAAGGATAACAGGGTTACAGATATAGGTAAAACAGCTGATAAGGATACCTCGAGACCACCTTTGGCTGAAAACATAGAGCTTATCACGGAAGCTCTCTATAAAGATATTTGCTCACTTTCTGCCGAAGAATGGTTTATGCCCGAAAAACAATTGGGTATTCTGGTATTCGCACCATATTACAACGATGATTTCGAATATAGTGCGGAAAATATTATTGTTAATAATAACGATGTATTCTATATTAACTCCAATATGACGAATACTTTAAAAGTTCTTGATAAATTAGGGTATAGTAAACACTTTGAATGTACTAAAAAAATCGAGAATGCTCATCTTGTCGATGTAAATCATATGGCGCACTGGATGGAAGGCTACTTGTATCACGAAATGTCTTTACCATACGAGGAGCAATACGCACAACCCGTATTACATTCAACTTATTTCACTCAAAACAATCAGGAAATATACGAATATTTGGACTCCGGTTGCAACTATTACGGTGATTCGACGGATTATGAAATAGGGCAATTTGAAAGCGAGACCATTTACTTCGAACCCCCTTTATTTGGTGGATTTTTCGCCAATGATTATTATGAAGACAGTGGCTCCTACAGCGAACCCTTACCCCCACCGAAAACAGACATTACCGACAAAGCCGTTGCCGAGGATATGCTGAACAACGCGTATATGTCATACAATGTTGGAAACAACGGGGATTTCCTTATTATTAAATATACCGACGGTAGTTGCAATGCGTTGATAATCCCATCATAAAAACACGGTGTATCCGATATCTCTCGGATACACCGTAATTTTTATTCTTCAATTTCAAAAAACTGTTCTGCAGAGGAGGATTCAATTGCCTCAACACCTTTTAGTTTTTTGTTTATAATTTCATTTCGTTTCTGTGCCTCGTCAAGAGATTTACCGGCTTCGTCAATTTTCTTTCTTGCTTTTTCAAGTGTTACACCGAAGGTTTCATATTGGGATTTAGCGATCGAAAGAAGCTTTCTTACCTCATCCGCTTTCTCATTTATCGCCATAGCCTTAAAGCCCATAGCAAAGGAATTAAGAAGTGCGGTAATAGTGGATGGTCCCGCAATCATAACATTCTGTGCTTGCAGTTTTTCGGCAATACCCGTTTTGGAGGAAGCGATTTCAGCATACAAGCCCTCCGTTGCAAGGTAAAGCACCGCAAAAGGTGTTGTCTGAGGAACACAGATATATTTTTTTATATCCTTCGCCTCGGCAAGTACCCTGTCCTCGAGAGCCTTTCGTGCAATCCTCAACGCCTCGGGGGCTGCATTATCCGCCGCATCGCACACTCTTACGTAGTCCTCAAGAGGAAACTTGGAGTCAATAGGAAGATAAACATCCTCGCCCTTTTTATCGCTATTGGGAAAACGAATTGCAAACTCAACCCTCTCCGCATTGTTTTTAGGAGAATAGTTTTTCACATAAAGTCCGGGTATTGTCTGGTCCAGTATTGCCTCAAGCTGAACCTCAGCCCAGGTGCCTCGCGCCTTAACATTAGTAAGAACTCTGTTAAGAGAAGTTACGTTTGTTGTAACCCCCTGTGAAAGCTCCTTCATTTCGCCCAAGGATTTATAAACATTTTCAAGTTGCTCGGAAACAGTTTTGAATGATGAATTGAGCCTTGTTGTAAGGGTTGATGTAAGCTTCTCATCAACGGTTATACGCATTTCCTCAAGCTTCTTCTCATTACTTTCCTGCATACGTGCAATAGACTCGTTTACTACCCTGGCCTGTTTTTCGGAGCTCTGTGCATTTTGTTCCTGAATGGATTTCAAGGATGCACCGATTTTTTCCGTAAGATCGATTCTGCTCTGATAGTTTTCTTTGAGCATTTCGTTTAATTTATTTTCGATTTTCCCGAGAGCCGCCGTAGTATCATCACGGCTCTCTTTAGAAGAACGCGCCATTTCCTCACGGTTACGTCGGAATTCTTCATAAATAGCGACATCATTTTTGTTCTTTTTCAAAGACATAACAAGAACAATGCACACAATTGTCAGCGCCACGGTAAGAGCACCGAATAGTATAATTAGTATTTCTGTCATATTATTTAGACTCCCAACCCTTGGCACATTCTACCGCCTTATGCCATCCTTTGAGGGCAACTTCACGACTTGCATTATCAATAGCAGGTACAAAAATCCTGTCAACTTCGCGAACGTGCTCGATTTCATCAAAATCCTTCCAGAAACCAACCGCAAGACCTGCCATATAGGCAGCACCGAGGGCAGTCGTTTCAACGAGCTTCGGTCGATTGACCTTTGATGATGTGAGATTTGCCTGAATCTGCATCATAACGTTACTTACGGATGCACCGCCGTCAACACGCAGTTCGCTCATAATAATATTACTGTCTTTGGACATTGCCTCAACAAGGTCGGTTACCTGATATGCAATGCTTTCAAGAACTGCCCTTGCAAAGTGAGCACGGTTAACACCGCGGGTAAGACCCACAATACAGCCTCTCGCGTACATATCCCAATAAGGTGCTCCAAGACCCGTAAAGGCAGGTACAAGATAAATGCCGTTAGCATCCTTTACACTTTCCGCAAGGAAATCACATTCGCTTGGCTCTGCAATAAGCCTTAATTCATCACGAAGCCACTTAATAACCGAGCCCGCATTAAAGGCACTACCCTCAAGGTCATAGGTAATTTTGCCGTTGATACCCCAGGCAATACCTTCAATAAGGTTGTTTTTGGAATGGATACGCCTGTCTCCCGTATTCATAAGAAGAAAGCAACCCGTACCGTAAGTGTTTTTTGCCTGACCTGCGTTAAAACAAGCCTGACCGAAAAGCGCTGCCTGTTGGTCACCGATAGCACCTGAAATGGGGATTCCCGCTAAATCTTTAAGTCCCGGTACATCCTCAGAAACATAGCCATAAACCGAACTGCATTCACGCACTTCGGGAAGAATATTCATTGGAATACCTAACTCCGAGCAAAGCTTTTCATCCCAACAAAGATTCTCAATATCAAAAAGCATTGTTCGGGCGGCATTACTGTAGTCCGTAATATGTACTTGTTTATTAGTAAGATTCCATATAAGCCAGGTTTCAACAGTTCCGAAAAGAAGTCTGTTTTCAGATGCAAGAGTTCGTGCTTCCGGAACATTATCAAGGATCCATTTGATTTTCGTAGCGCTGAAATACGCATCTATCAAAAGTCCCGTACGCTCTTTAACATATTCTTCAAGCCCTCTTGCTTTTAAATCCTCGCAAATCGGTGCAGTTCTTCTGCACTGCCATACAATCGCATTATAAACGGGCTTACCTGTATCCTTATCCCAGAGAATGGTTGTTTCACGTTGGTTTGTAATACCTATTGCGGCAATTTCCTTGGGATCTATACCACCGTTAAAAAGAGCTGAAGAAAGAGAGCGCAACTGTGAATCAAGGATTTCATAGGGGTTATGCTCAACCCATCCCGAATTAGGATATATTTGTTCAAACTCATACTGACCTTTGGCAACAATTTCGCCTTTTTTATTGAAAACTATAGTTCTTGATGAAGTAGTACCCTGGTCAAGAGCGAGAATGTATTTTTTCATAATCTGACACTCCTCAAAGATATATTTAATCTTTTACCATTGGAAATCGTCGTAGGTTACTGTAACCTTTGTAGTATATCTGAGACCCGTAAGCTCTGCGGAAAGTATCGAGCTTACACCAAATGATGATGTTGCAAGATATAAATCTGTTTCATAAGTAGTTGTGTATGAAACAACATTACCTGCTGTGTCAATAACAAGAGTAAGCACCGCATTTTTTATGGTTTTGGTTTTGGCATCCTCAGGGGTATTACTGTCAAACACATTGATAAGTACATTATCCGTGTCCTCTTGAATAAGGTCCGTATTAAATGCTTTACCGTAAGCTGTCTGACTGAGATTATCAATTTCGCCGTCGGGAAGAGCAACCTTTATGGTTACATAGCCCTCAACATCATAAGATACATCCACACCGTAAACATCATTTGCGGTAAGCTTTGAAACATAATCCTTACTTTCAGCTGACATTGCATTAAAGCTGTTTGTGCCTTTTACGATAATCTGTGCTTCCTCAGGCTCGGATTCGGAAACAATCATATCTTTTATCATCTGTGCAACACTTTCTGCAGAATTGCCGAAGTTTATACCTACAAGGCTGACTTCTTTAATGGTGAAGTTGCTGATATCCGATGCTTCGCTACGAGTAAAGCCTGGAAATTCCGTTTTCACTCTGTTAAGGCAGGTATTAAACACCGCCATCGCTGCTTCAGGAGAAGATATGTTTAGATTTCCGTCGGAATATCCCTTAAATCCGCTGAAAGCACCTGTGGGTTGTAATGACACAAGCCCGGTTACACCGCGAAGAATCTGACGGGCATCAAAAAGCGTAATGTATCCGTCATTATTTATATCAGCGCGTTCAAAAGCATCCGCGTCGGTAATTTCTTTAAGACCCGATGCCACCATAAGAGCTGTTCTTGCATCTATGGTATCGATAGTTCCGTTTCCGTCAACATCACCGTAAGAAATAGTGGCATCAACAATGGCCGAAGCGGACATTGATGCTGAAAATAATGTAATTAGCATAACCGTTACAGTAATGACGGAAATAATTTTATTCTTCATAATTTCCTCCTTTTATGGCTGTGTATATATCCTTGACAGAGTCCAGAATATAGTCAGGCTTAACGTCGGACTTTTTGTAATCTTCCATAGTAGTTTCACCCGAAAGCACAAGTATTGATGTTACACCTGCATTTATTCCTGTTTTTACATCGGTATAAATTCTGTCTCCGACCATAGCTATATTTTCATAGGGTACACCCTCGGCCTTAGCAATAATATCAATCATTGTTCTGTCGGGTTTTCCTAAGAAACGGGGTCTTCTTTTTACCGCCTGTTCAAACATATCAGCAAAACTACCGCAGTCAGGAAGATACCTGCCACCCTCTATGGGGCAAACCATATCAATATTAGTCGCGTAATAGTCGGCACCCGCATCAAGTAAATCGCACACAATACGGATTTTTTTATAGTCAAGCTCCGTATCATAACCCAGAAGAACCGTATCGGCGCCCTCGCCCGTTTCGCTAATATCAACATCATAATTTTTGAGTTCGTTTTTTAAAGATTCGGTACCGCAAACATAAATTCTACTTCCCTTTTTATTTTCTTCAAGGAACATTCCTGCCGCCATACCCGATGTGAAAACATTTTCACTTTCACAAGGGAAACCCAGAGAACTCATTTTCTCAACATAATCACTTGCACTTTTTGATGAGTTATTTGTAAGGAAAATATGTTTTTTGCCCTGTACTTTTAATGTTTCAAGGAACTCCTTTGCACCGTCAATAGGATCATAACCCAGATTGACCGTTCCGTCCATATCAAGTAAAAACAATGTTATATCTTTTAAATCTATCATAAATTTACCTTCCGTAAAGTCTGTTTAATTCTCTGTATTTTGAAGTATTTATACCATCAACCTGAGCCTTGGTAATTCTGAAAAGCCAGTTACCCTCCGCCCTGCCGGGTATATTAAGACGGGTATCATTACCATAACCCAATAAATCCTGAATGGGGAATATTGTAAGTCCCGCGTTACTTGCCATAATTGTACGTATAATTGCGTCGCATCCCTTTTCATTCCACGCATCGGGGTCACAAACGCAGTACTTCATAACATCACGTTTAATATCCGCGGGTGTCTCCCATAAATATCCCAACAAAGTATTGTTGTCGTGAGTGCCTGAGTATGCAATTGAATTATTTATGTAATTATGGGGTTTGTGGGGTGTTTCACCACCGAGGAAACCAAACTGAAAAACCCTCATACCGGGGAAACCGCTTTCTTCCACAAGCTCAATAACCTCTTTGGTTATATCACCTAAATCCTCAGCAATTATGAGTTTATCACCCGAAACTGCCTTTAACGCATTTATGAGTTTCATACCGGGTCCTTTTATCCATCTACCCTCTTTTGCAGTTTTTGCATCGCCTTTAACTGCCCAGAAACTTTCAAATGCCCTGAAATGGTCAATACGCACACCGTCAAACAGATTAAGTGCAAAGGACATTCTGTCCTGCCACCACTTGAAACCATCTTTTTCCATTTCACTCCATTTGTAAAGGGGGTTACCCCAAAGTTGCCCATCCTCGGCAAAATAATCGGGCGGAACTCCCGCTACATCGGTCAGTTTATTGTTATCATCCATCATAAATAGATTTTTGTTGTAATAAACATCCGATGAATCAAAGGAAACATAAATAGGAATATCACCGATAATCTTAACGCCGTTATTATTGGCATATTCTTTTATCTGAGCCCATTGAGTGAAAAACTCGTACTGAATAAAGCGCCAACCGAACTCGACCTGAGAAGAAAAAGCTTCAGTTGTCCACTCAGTCCACTCGTTATCACCGTTTGCATCTTTAAGTGCCATAAAACGGCAAAAATCTTTAAGATACATATCTTTTTCAATAAAATCATTTATCTTTGATTTAAGGTTCTCATCAACCCTACCCGAGGCAGTAACAAGAAGATTAACTCTATTTTTACTTAGTCTGTCAAACTCGCAAGAATACGGTGTGTTTTGACGAGCGTTATTCAACTCATCCGCCGTAATAAGTCCGTCATCATAAAGTTGTTTTAAATCAATGAAATAAGGGTTACCACCAAAAGTTGAATAGGATTTATAAGGTGAATTACACTCATCCACAAGACCAAAAGGTAGCACCTGCCAATATGAAAAACCCGCAGATTTTAAAAAATCCACAAACTCCCTTGCACCGTTTCCGAATGAGCCACAAGAATACTCGCCCCAAAGGGAGGTTATGTGCATTAAGACACCGCTTTTTCGTTCCATCAGGTTACACCTCTCGAAGATACTTATACATATTACATTATATCACAACACCAAAGATTTTGTAAATATACAAAGAGCCGAAACACTCCCCTGATTTATGTAAAATAGACACAAAAAAGGATTGAAAAACGGCTCGTTTTTCAATCCTTTTAATTTAATTTTATTTTTTCCCCTCAGGGGTGTCGCGATAATACTGTGTGTGGGTTACGGGGTGAGGATTATTAGCCCATATTTCCTTAGCAACGGGAGCCCAGGCTTTACTGAAATCATCACATTTCTCACAAAGCTCGTCAACAGTTTCTTTAGAAACAAAATCCGTGCTTTTCGCCCCTGTTTTCTTAATAATGCCCCTTAAAATATCGGGATTTTCAAGCATAGGGCAGGGCATAAGATGGTTATCGTTGAAGGGTTGTCCCTTTCTGTAAGCCATAAACAACGGGTTATTAAGAGCCTCAAAAAGAGTGTGCGTTCTGATATTTGAATCGGAATAGTGTACAAACACGCAAGGTTCCATATCGCCGTTGGAATTAATGTGGAAATAGTTTCTGCCACCGGCTATGCAACCGCCAACATATTCGCCGTCATCCTGGAAGTCCATAACGAAAAGCGGTTTACCCGTCTTGGAATTACGAACCTTTTTCATCCAGAAATACATATATTTACGTTGTGATGGTGTTGGGATAAGCTCTTTATCCGCCGTTTTTCCCAAAGGCATATAGTTGAAATAAAAGGCATATTTAACGCCCATATCAACCATTTTATCCAAAAATTCGTCGGACGTAACCTGATTTATATTTTTAGAAGTGTAGCATACGGAAATACCGAAAAGAAGCTTCTCCTTTTTAAGTAACTCCATAGCCTCAACAGTGGTTTTGTACGCGCCGTCACCGCGACGGAAGTCGTTACTTTCCTCGTCACCCTCTATGGATAAAGCCAATGTAATATTACCGCACTTTTTAATGTCATCACAGAGTTTTTTATCAATAAGTGTGGCATTAGTATAAATAAGAAATACGCACTCAGGATTTTCCGAAGCGAGGGTTATAATATCATCTTTACGAATAAGGGGCTCGCCACCTGTAAGCATATAAAAATGAGTCCCCAGCTCCTTGCCCTGTTTTACAATACTGCGCATTTCGTCAAGGGAAAGCTGCATACTGTGACCGTATTCTGCCGCCCAACAGCCCTTGCACTTAAGGTTACAAGCACTCGTAGGGTCAAAAAGAATCGTGAAAGGAATATTACAATTGTATTTATCTCGTTTAGCACGGACAGTTTTTGTACCGTAATATCCCGCGTGAACACCCATTGAAAGAATGAGGGATTTTGCCAAATCACGGTCAATATCGGTTAAAATGTTTTTAAACATTTTCATATAGACATTGTCTTTATCGGAAACCGCTTCTTTCATTTTGACAAAATTCTTATGAGGAAAAAACTTAAAAGTCTTTTCTGCAATATTAAGAATTTTCAAAAGATTCTTTTCAGGTGCTTTGTCAATATATTTGAGTATACGACTAAGTGCTTTATCAGCCGCAAAATGCACCAACGCGTGTTCCATTGCAACCCCTCCTTTCAACAAATATCAACATACCTTGTATAATAACACAAACCAAAAATTTTGTAAATATTATAAATATGTCTTTTCTATTAATTATTGTTAAATTTTAGTTTTTTATACATTGATAATAGCTTTCTTGACACAGGATATTTTTATAATTATAATAATATCATATTATTTAATAAGGAGTGCTTTTATGAAAAAGGCAAAAACTCTCGCAGAGGGCAAACTTTCAGGTCGCACATGGTTCAATCTCTGCCTGTTTGGTTTAATCGGTCAGGTTGCATGGAACCTTGAAAACATGTATTTCAATACATTTATGTATGAAACCGTTTATGAAAAAGGTGAAGTCATAAGTGCTACTCTCCCCTATATGTCAGCAATCAAATGGATGGTTGGTTTAAGCGCAGTAACTGCTGTTGTAGCCACATTTATTATGGGTAATCTTTCGGATAAAATGAACAAACGAAAAGTTTTCATTTCCGCAGGCTATCTCTTATGGGGTGTTGTTACAATTGCCTTTGGTTTCCTCACCAAAGAAAATATCGGCAATCTCTTTAACATTACCGACGCTGCAAAAGTTGTTTTTGTAACCTCCGTTTCAATAATCATAATGGACTGTATAATGACTCTTAT
Source organism: Acutalibacteraceae bacterium (assembly GCA_045592665.1). GTDB lineage: Bacteria > Bacillota > Clostridia > Oscillospirales > Acutalibacteraceae > DTU089. The sequence goes on along the minus strand of JAZNVE010000015.1, from coordinate 20,025 downwards.
CGGTTCAACGAGTAACGACTCGGCATTCAACGCCTGGGTTACTGATGTTACTACTTCCAAAAACCGTGCAACTGCCGAAAGCGTATTGGCTATACTTCCCATTGTGGCTATGCTTGTTGTTATGATTTCTGCGGGTATGATAACCTCCTTTGGTGGTGGTGACCTTGCAAAGGGCTACACAATTTACTTTATCGCTTTGGGTGCTTGTGTCTGCCTTTGCGGTATTATTGGTCTTTTCACTCTTAAAGATTCCAAAAACGGTACAAAAAAGCCTAACGCAAATTATTGGAAAGACCTTTTCTACGGTTTCCGTCCCTCAGTTATTAAAGAAAACTACAAGCTTTATACTGCTTTAGCCGCAGTTTGTATTTATTCCGTTGCAGTACAAATCTTCTTCCCCTATCTTCTTATATACCTTGACCATGCCTTCGGCATTCAGGTTACCGACCTTCTCGGAATGTTGACAGGACCCGTTATTATTGTTGCAGTTATTGTTATTATAGCCGCTGTTGCAGGTATAATCGGATTCGGTAAACTCACCGATAAATTAGGCAAAAAGAATTCAATACTCATTGCCAATGCCCTTTTTGTAATCGGTCTTGTTGCAGTCGGTTTTATACACGACAAGAAATACTTACTCTTTGGTGCTCTCCCCTTACTTGCAGGTTACGGTCTTATGGGTATCCTTCTTAACTCAACCGTGCGTGACTATACTCCCGAAGATAAAACAGGTCTTTTCCAGGGAATCAGAATGATATTCTTTGTTCTTATTCCCATGCTTGTTGGTCCCGCCATCGGTGACGGAGTTTGTAAAATCGTTTCAGGTGCAACATTCGTTGAAAACGGTATTGAAAAATATGAACCCTGTGCCGAAATGTTCCTTGCTGCAGGTATTGTGGCAATCCTTTCATTTATTCCCATTATCATTCTCAGAAAAAAAGGCATCGATAAAGTGGAGGAATAATTATGAAAACCATCCTACTATCTTCACTTTCCAAGGTTTTTAAGGATAAAGAACCTAATGCGACTGAATTCACATCCTTTTCATCTCTTAAAAATGAAAATTTTTCATTTCAGTTAGCGATTTTACCCGAAGACGAAAATCAAACTGTATTAAATATTAAGTTTTCCTCACCCATAGCGGAGGATATCACGGTTTATGAAGTGAAAAATATCCCCGGGGCTACAACTAAATATGAGAATTTGGATAATTTCCATTATTCACAAGATATAAAAGAATTTCCCGATTTACTTATGCCCGTTGACGGTGCAGTTTCACTCAACAACGGTGAATGGACATCCCTTTGGTTTGAGTACAAGCCCTCAAAGGCGGTTACAGGTAAGCAAAACATCACCATCACCCTTAACGCAGGTGGTGTTACCGAAGAAAAAGAATTTGAACTCGATATTATTGACGCTGAACTACCCGAACAGGAAATACTTTTTACAAACTGGTTCCACAACGACTGTCTTTGCACATATTACAATGTTGAACCTTTCTCTGACGAATATTGGAAAATAGTTGAGCGTTTCATTAAAAACGCAAGGGAACGTGGGGTTAATATGCTTTTAACTCCCGTGTTCACACCCCCCTTAGATACTGAGGTCGGAGGTGAAAGACCAACATTCCAGCTTGTAGAGGTAAAAAAACAGGGAGATAATTACTTCTTTGATTTCACAAATTTCAGAAAGTATGTGGACATCTCCCTCAGAAACGGTATAGCTGCTTTTGAAATATCCCATTTCTTTACACAATGGGGTGCAGAACACGCACCAAAAATTGTTGCTGAGGTTGACGGCGAAGAAAAACGCATTTTTGGCTGGGAAACTGAAGCAAGTGGCGAAGAATATACTCATTTTCTTGCTCAATTCTCGGTTGCTTTACGCACAGAGACCGAAAACTTAGGAATAAAAGACCGTTGTTGGGTTCATGTTTCCGACGAGCCCAATGAAAAACAAATCGAACAATATACAAAGGCTGCAGATATTGTAAAAAAATATTTCAGCGATTTCAATTCACTTGATGCTCTTTCGGATATTCGTTATTACACAAACGGGCTCATCAAAACTCCCGTTTGTGGTGAAGACGAGGCGGATATTTTCAAAGCGGAGGTTAAGAATTTCTGGACATATTATTGTTGTACACACGTTCACAATTACCTTCCCAACAGAATGTTCGCTCAACCCTCCGTCAGAAACAGAATCATCGGTGTACTTCTTTATAAATATGATGCCAAGGGCTTTTTGCAATGGGGTCATAATTTCTGGTACACCCAGTATTCAAAACAAGCCATTGACCCGTACAAGGTTACTGACGCAGGTGGTAGTTTCCCCTCGGGCGACTCCTTTGTAGTATATCCCGGTAAGGACGGTACTCCCCTTAACTCCTTAAGACATCTTGTTTTTGCGGATGCTTTTCAGGATTTAAGAGCCCTTAAACTTCTTGAAAGTCGCACTTCAAGAGAATATGTCCTTAGTCTTTTGGAGAGGGATTTGGATATTCCCCTTACATTCAGAACCTATCCCCACGAACAAAGTTGGCTTCTTAATTTAAGAAAAAGAATCAACGAAGAAATATCTAAATAATCAACAATCCCGAGATTTACTTATCTCGGGATTGTTTTTTAGTATGAATAGATATTTAGTTTGTGAAGTGCTCTTGTAGATGCAAGATAAAGATATTTTTTATTATCTTCATTTGTAAAAACCCCGTCTTTATCGACAATAATTACGCTGTCAAACTCAAGACCCTTTGTAAGTGCCAAGGGCATTACTACGGGAGCATTACCCATTTCACAGGATTTGTTGTCGCAAAGTCTTATTGAGGAAATCGCTTTTTTGAGAAGTTTATAAACTTCACGGGCATCGTCAGCAGTTTTTGTAATAATAGCCGTCGTTTTACTATTCTCACAAACCTTTGATGCAAAGTCTGCAAAATCATTTTCAGAACCATTGATAATGTTCACTTCTTCCCCGTCACGTTCAAAAATTTCGTATCGTGCATTCTCGGGTAAAAGATTAAGAGCAAAGGAATTAATCTGCTTAGTTGAACGGTAACTTTTATTAAGATTTAAGGTTTTTGCCCCATAAAGAGTGGCAAGTTTTTCGGAATCGCAAGTGTTAAGGTCGGGAATAATTGCCTGATTAGTATCCGCAAGAAGTGTCACCTTTGCACGGGGGAACATTTTTTGAATTATACGATGTTGAATTACGGATAAATCCTGAGCCTCGTCAATGAGAATATGCTTAACACCGGGAATCACCGCACAAGTACCCAACACTGTTTTTAAATAAACAATACCCAAGGCATCCTCAAACTCAACGAAACCTTTTTTGAGAGAGTCGAGTGAATTAAGAAGTTGGGGTTTTCCCTTTCCTTTTGCGTATTCCGAAACAAGTTGGCAATAAACATTAACGGGATCGGTAACCGTTGCGTTTTTAATCATTTCAACGGCACTTGATTTTACCTCTCGACGGTTCTTTTTAAGAAGTTTAGCGGTATCCTCATCAATTGAGGTTTCCTCGTCAATAATAGCGTACAATTCATCACGATTTTTAATGAAATACTCGTCAATTACACCCTGTACATAGGACGCAAGACGTTCACCCCTTGATTTCTGAGTGTTTTCGCTATCGAAACGGTATCTTTCAAGAAGTTGCTCTTTTGAGAAAATAACACGGTTATAAATTTTTATATCCCTGAATTCGGGTTCTACCGTATCCGCAGAACTTTCAAGGAAATTAATAAAATCTTCGCTCATTTTCAAACGAGCACATTCAAGTCGGCTTATATCACCATTTATAACTGCATCCGCGAGAGAATAATAGTCTCCCGTATTAACTGTAGGAATTTCCGCCGCAAACACAGAATAAAATGATGCGTAATTTATAGGCATTTCACCAAGCTCAGGTATAATGTCCGCAACGTAACTTGAAAAAATGTCGTTATTGGAAAACATTATAATTTCAGCGGAGGAAAGTTCGGTACGGTTTCTATAAAGAAGATACGCGAGTCTGTGGAAACCTACGGAGGTTTTACCACTTCCCGCAGGACCCGTAACTAAGAGATTCTCTCCGTCGGAGTAACGTATTACTTTATTTTGTTCACGTTGAATGCTGTTTACAATAACCTTAAGATGTTCACCCGACGAACTCGACAACACATCGCAAAGAATATCGTCATCGATTTTAATATCACTATCAACATAATAAAGAAGTTTGCCGTCGCCGAATTTAAACTGACGTTTTAAAAGCAAATCGCAATCCATTCTACCCCTGGGTGCATCAAAAAAGGCTCTACCCTCAAAATCATCATAAAAAAGGGCAGATATAGGGGCTCTCCAGTCGCACACAAACATTTCGAATGTATCGGGGTCCTGTAAAGTACGAAGACCGATATATACTTCTTTTTCCTTACCCGTTAAAACAGGTTTGAAAACCACTTTAGCAAAATACGGTGAATTACGCAATTTTTTGAAAAAGTCGATATCATAAGCCGCTTCCTGAGCGTAAATCATCTTTTTCTCCATATCGTAATGTATCTCGGTAAGTTCCATTTTGGAATACATACCGCCGTTAGGATTATCACGATTAAAGTCCTCGCCTTGTTCCTTGATACTTGCACGGTATTCTTTAATAAGTTCACCAAGACGGATTATCTCACTATCTAAAAAATCACGTACTTCAAAAAACTTTCGTTCTTCGACAGGCATATCCTTTGCGAACAAGCAACTTCCCCCTTTTATCATAGTAAATTGAATTTTACTACAATGTTAAGTTATATGCAAGTCTTGTTTTATTAATAAATATGTGGTATAATCAATATATAAAGAAAAGGCATCTGTAACTTAGATGGTTACAGATGCCTTTGCATTTTTAATCAGTAATATCTTATTAACGCTACAACCTTACCGAGAATCACAACCTCATTGGTAATAATTGGTTCAAACTCGTCATTTTCGGGTTGTAGTCTGAAATGACCGTTTTCTTTGTAAAAACGTTTTACGGTTGCTTCGTCCTCAAGCATAGCAACAACAATTTCGCCGTTGGCAGCATAGGGTGTCTTTTCCGCAATAACAATATCACCGTTAAGAATACCCGCCCATAACATACTTTCGCCACGGACTTTAAGAGCAAACAACGGTTTATCGCGGGAGACCCTACCGGTATAAGGAATATAACCCTCAATCTGCTCAACCGCAAGAATGGGCATACCCGCAGTAACCGTACCGAGTAAGGGTACGTGAGTAATATTCTCCGCCTGACCTAAAATACGTATTGACCTTTTAAGTAATGGGTCACGCATAATGTAACCCGCTTTTTCAAGAGAGTCAAGGTTAGCCTGAACCGAGGATGTAGATTTAAGACCTACGGCAGCACCGATTTCCCTTACTGAGGGGGGCACGCCGTCCTGGGACCTCTCTACAAGAAATTCATAAATTCTTTTTTGAGTTTCGTTAATAGGTTCCATAAAATCACCCTTCGAACAAATTTTCTGTTTATATAATAACACATCTTTTCGAAAAAAGCAAACATTTGTTTGCAAAAAACCCGAAAATTTTTCATAAACTGTTTTTGGTGATTATATGTTCAGGATTTTTTCAAGAAAACACATTATAATAATCTCGGTTTCATTATGTATTCTTTTGCTTTCGGGCTCACTTTTTAATATTGCTGTTCCCCACATTTCCGCTTCAGGGAATGCGGGTGTAACAGTCCCGATTATTATGTACCATCAGGTATGCTCGAATCCTTCTGTATTAGGCGATTACGCTATAACGCCCGAAGTTTTGCGGAATGATTTTGAATATATGAAAACTAATAATATTCACCCTGTTTCTTTCGCTCAATTATCAAAATATGTAAAATTCGGTGAAGCGTTGCCCGAAAACCCTATTGTCATAACCTTTGACGACGGCGAACGCTCCTTTCTCACGAAGGTTCTGCCCCTTCTTAAGGAATACAATTTCCCCGCCAACATTAATATTGTAGGTGCACTTGTAGAATTATATACTAAAAACGCTGAAACCGACGACCGTTACGCATATCTTAACTCAGACGACATAAAGCTTCTTTATAACGAACCCCTTGTGGAAATAGGCTATCATTCATATAATCTGCATTCCCTCAGTAACCGTCGTGGTATGGGGCGTCTTTACGGTGAAACGGACAAAGAATACGAAGATTTGATTTGTGCCGACATTGAACAATTCAACAAATTATTTTTAAGTCTTACCGGCTCACAACCCGTTATAGCCGCTTACCCCTTTGGTATAAGAAACGATAAACTTCAGGATTTACTCCAAAGCAATAATTTCACTGTAACCCTCACCTGTCGCGAAAGCCCTAACACTCTTACAGTGGGAGATGACCTGTATGAATTAGGTCGATTCAACAGACCCTACCGTATATCTACCAAAACATTCTTTGAAAGTATTATTTAAATTTATATTTCTATAAAATCATTGCAAAACTCCAATTATATCTATATAATATGCATAGTTATGTAAAAAAGGAGGTGTTCTGATATGTCCGATAAAAAATTCAAACAATCGCCTGAGTGGTTCAGGTTGGATAATGCGGGTATACTTTTCCCCGGTCAGAACACCCGAAACTGGTCTAATATCTTCAGATTTTCAATAGAACTTAAAGAAGAAATAGACCCCGAAATTCTAAAACAGGCATTAGAAAATATTATGCCCCGTTTTCCCGCATTCAACGTGCGTTTAAGAAAGGGTTTGTTCTGGTATTACCTGGAAAAAAACCCCGTTAAAGTACCAAAGGTTTCACCCGATGTAAAGAACCCTTGTTACAGAATGAAATTCAAAGAATCGGACCGTTTCCTTTTCAGAGTTTACTATCACGGTAACCATATTGCCGTTGACCTTTTCCACGCAATATCCGACGGCTACGGTAACTCCCGATTTGTATGTACCCTTGCGGCGGAATACCTTCGACTTAAAGGAAATGACATTCCCTGCGGTAAGTTTGTTAAAGATATTTCACAACCTGCACCTCAAAGGGAATTAGTCGATGATTTCCACAAATACGCCACAAGCAAAGCCAAGGCTTCAATTACCGATAAACACGTTTACCATCCCCAGGGTGTTAAACTCCCGAAACATATGGTAAATATGACCTGCGGTATTATGTCTTTTAAAGAAGTACACGACATTGCAAAAGCAAAAGGTGTTACCGTTACTGAATTTTTCGCTGCGATTATGTTGGACATCCATTGCCGAAAGCAATTAAGAGAGAATCGCAAACAAAAAGAAGTTTCCGTACAAATACCCATAAATCTTCGTAATGTATACCCGTCCGAAACAATGCGAAACTTTTCAATTTGCCTTATGGTTAAGGTCAACCCATCTTTCGGTGAATATAGTTTTGACGAATTGCTTAATCAGGTGGCTTTCCAGTTACGATTGGCACGTGACGAAAAGAAAATCAATGCTACTATTTCAAAGCACGTAAGAATCGAGAAAAATCCCGCGTTGAAATTTATGCCCCTCTTAGTAAAAAACGTTTGCCTTTCGGTTGCTACCATAGTTGGTGCCGAGCAGACAACCTCGGTTTATCTTTCAAATTTAGGTGAAGTCACCTTGCCCGAGGAAATGGTACCCTTTGTTGAAAAAGCATTGTTTGTACCGGGCCCCGGAATGCGTACCGCCGCCCGTTGCGGTATAGTTTCATTTAATGATAAACTTGTTTTTACCATTGCAAATAGTTTCAAAGAAAATGATATTGAGCGCGAGTTCTTTACAACCCTCGTTAAAATGGGGATTCACGTAAAAATACAGAGTAACCGCGAATAATATCAACGAAATTTAAGGAGTTAATATGTCATATTGCGTTAACTGTGGCGTGGACCTTGACGCCACCGCCAAAAAATGTGCATTGTGCGACACCCCGGTGTACAACCCGGCGCATAAACAAGAACCCACAAATCCTACGCCCTTTTCTCAGGTACCCGTAGTACCCAAAAGCATTAAGCAAAAGTTTGTGGCACTTATTGTAACCTATATTCTTTTAATACCCAATATAGTTTGTTTGCTGATTAATATTTTTGTGAATCCCCAGAATTTATGGTTTGTTTATGTGCTTTCGTCAAGCTTTCTTGTGTGGGTTGTTGCAATTTTCCCCTTTTTCACGAGGAAACTGCACCCGTATATTATGTGGGCATTTGATACGGTAACCATTGCTCTGTATGTTTTTGTTTTCCACGCAAAAAACCTTGGTGGTCCAAAATGGTATCTTGGAATTGCACTACCAACTATATTAATAATTTCCCTATGTGTACTCGTATACATTTATTGGATGAGAAAACGTAAACGCCACTGGACGTCAAAGATGCTTCATATTTTTATAGACCTTGTAATTTCACTTTCCGTTTTATGCGTTTGTCTTTTTATCGCACAGCATATGATAACCTTTGATGTATTTATAGTTATTGATGCCTGTTGTCTGGCTCTTGTTTTCTTCTGGCTTTATTCAAACAGAAGCAAAAAACTCCGTGCATGGTTTTCTAAAAAATTATTTGTATAAATTAAAGGGCTTCAGTCGCTTGACTGAAGCCCTTATCTTTTGTTTTTTAAATTTTCTTAAGGTCGGGAATACCCTTGATAACCTTGGGAATAGCCTTGACAATCATAACAACGATACCTCTTACAAGGGGTTTCTTGTCGTTGAGGATGTCGAGAAGTTGTTCTGCCATCTGGGGATTAAAGATACCAAAGCTCATAGAAATAAGGTTCTTAATGGGTAACTGTAAAGCAATACCTGAAGCCATACTCTCTTCGCCCACAAGTTTCTTGATAAGTCCCACAATCTTCGCACCGTTTTTACCCGCTGCGGAATCCTCAATTGTGTTAACAAGTGTAAGGTTGGGATATGCCTTGATTTCTGAGGGGGGAAGCTCTCTACCGAGAACGCTTACAAACTGCTCTGCAGGTACATTCTGTACATCAACACTGTAATATGCAGGTGCACACTCTCTGTAATCGGGTACAATTGCTTCAACAGTTGACTGAACATTAAGCTTTGCACTTAACTTAATATCACGGCTTGAAGCACCGACACAGATTGTGAAATCGCCACTTTCAACGTGCCAATCATGAATATTAACATTGTAGTATGCGAAGGCTCTCTTGCCGAGAGTGATTGAAACTTCTTTTTCTTCACCCGCTTTAAGGAATACCTTTTTGAAGCCCTTAAGCTCCTGTACAGGTCTGTAAATAGTGCTTTCGTCGTCTTTTACGTAAACCTGAGCAACCTCGGCACCATCAACACTACCTGTATTTTTAATCTTGAATGAAACAGTAACCTCATCAGTGTCTTTGATACTTTCTGCAGAAAGTTTGATGTCGCTATACTCAAAGTTTGTATATGAAAGACCGAAGCCGAAGGGATAAAGAACATCTTTTTTAGCAGAATCGTAGTATCTGTAACCTACGAAAACGCTCTCTCTGTATTCAACGGATGCAGTATTACCGGGGAAGAAGTTGTAACAGGGTGTATCCTCAAGTGCATAGGGGTATGTTTCAGCAAGTTTACCCGAGGGGTTAACGTCACCGAAAAGAATATCCGCTGCGGCACTACCCGATGCTTCACCACCGAGTACACAGTTAAGAATACCCTTAACTTTGTCTGCCCAAGGCATTTCGATAACTGCACCGCCCGAAATTGCTACAACAACATTTTTGTTTACTTCTTTTACTGCGTCAATAAGTTTTGTGTGAAGTTCGGGAATTCTGATGTGACGACGGTCGAAGCCCTCGGACTCGAATTCCTCCGTAAGACCGATAAAGAGAACAACGGCGTCCTTGCCCTTTGCAGCCTCGACTGCCTCGGCAATAAACTGTTCATCCTTAACCTTGTTCTTTTTAGCAGTTGAATAGCCGGGAGCATAAGTAACCTTTACGCCCTTTTCAACGATAGCATCATAAGCACAGTCAATTTTAATTGCGTTAACTATTGATGAGCCTGCACCCTGATAACGGGGATTCTTAGCCATTTCACCGATAACCGCAATATTTGCATCCTTTTTAAGAGGAAGAATATTTCCATCATTTTTAAGAAGCACCATACACTGACCGGCAATTTCTCTTGCTTTCTGATGATGTGCATCGGCATCGTATGTATAATCACCGAGAACATCCTTGCTCTTCATAATAACGTTGAGAACGTTATCAACCATTTTATCAAGGAATTCCTCAGGAATTCTGCCGTCTTTAACCGCTTCAACAATCTGAGCATTACCAAGACCCTTGGATGTGGGCATTTCAAGCTCCTGACCTGCAAGCAGACCTGCAACACGGTCATTTTCTGCGCCCCAGTCAGTAACAATCATACCCTTGAAGCCCCATTCGTCACGAAGAACATCTGTAAGGAGCCATTTATTTTCTGCACAATATGTACCGTTAAGACGGTTGTACGCATTCATAATTGTCCAGGGTTGAGCCTGTTTAACAGTTTTTTCGAATGATGTAAGGTAAATTTCTCTTAAAGCACGTTCGTCAACAACTGTATCACAGGTCATACGGCGGGTTTCCTGGTTGTTACCTGCAAAATGCTTAAGTGATGTACCAACACCCTTTGACTGAACACCGTTTACAAAAGCGGCGGAAATTTCACCTGCAAGATAGGGGTCTTCGGAGAAATACTCGAAGTTTCTACCGCAAAGAGGTGAACGTTTAATATTTGTACCGGGTCCTAAAAGAACACTTACCTGTTCTTTAAGACATTCTTCACCAAGAAGAACACCCATTTCATAAATCAAATCAGGGTCCCATGAACAAGCGGTTGTTGCCGCTGTGGGATAACAAATAGCGGGAACACCCTTAAGGCTTGTTGCCTGGTCTTTATCCATTTTTTCGGCACGTTTTCTGATACCGTGAGGGCCGTCAGTCCACATAACAACGGGGATATCTAATTTTTCGATACCCGGTGTGTGCCAGTAGTCAAGACCCGAACAGAAGGATGCCTTTTCTTCAAGAGTCATCTGTTTAATAAGGTCAGCGTGTTTCATTTTCTACCTCCGCTTAAATTAATTACATATAATTAAACTATACACATTAATAATATCATACATATTGTATCATTTCAAGTATAATTACTTTCTTAATTCTGTTGATTTTGCTTCATTCCTATGTTAAAATCAAGAAAAATCAACTTCAGGGAAGTGTAAATATGCTTTACAAGAAAAATACCACATCGCGTTTAAGTGATGATTTATTCAAAAACCCTACAAGCGAATATAGAGGCACTCCTTTCTGGGCATTAAACAACCTTCTTACCAAAGAAGAATTATGCCGTCAGATTGATGTTTTCAAAGAAATGGGTCTCGGTGGATTTCATTTACACGTAAGAACGGGTCTAAAAAACGAGTATCTCAGCAAAGAATATATGGGTCTTATGAAGGCATGTGTCGAAAAAGCCAAGGGCGAAGAAATGCTCGCATGGCTCTACGACGAAGACAGATGGCCTTCAGGAGCAGCAGGCGGTCTTGTTACAAAAGACAAACAGTACAGAGCAAGAAACCTTATGTTTACCGCACGAAAAGAGGCGGAGGCAGAAACCGTTATAGACTCCCGTGCAGAGGGTAGTCGAAGTGGCGAAGGTGAACTTCTCGCCTGTTACGACGTTGTATTGGATAAAGACGGTTATCTCGAATCATATAAACGCATTAACGAGGACGATACTGTCGAAGGCACAAAATGGTACGCATTCCTTGAAATACATCAGAACAGCAGTTGGTTTAATGACCAGACATATCTTGATACCCTTAACAAGGATGCTGTTAAAAAATTCGTCGAAGTTACTCACGAAAAATACAAAGCCGAAGTCGGCGGGGATTTTGACGGAACCGTTCCCGCAATTTTCACCGACGAGCCTCAGTTTACACGTAAAAATGTACTTGGTAACTCTTTCGACACCGAGGATGATATTATGATGCCTTGGACGGATAAAGTTCCCGAGCTTTATAAAGAGGCTTATGGTGCAGATATTTTTGATACCCTCCCCGAGGTTTTCTGGGATTTAAAAGATAGCGCACCCTCTTTGCACCGTTACCGCTACCACGATTTTATTGCTGAGCTTTTCGCAAGTGCCTTTGCCGACACCGTAGGCGGTTGGTGTGGCGAAAACAACATTGCCCTTACAGGCCATATGATGGAAGAACCCACCTTACACTCCCAGACCGCCGCTTTAGGCGAAGCAATGCGTTCATACAGAAGCTTCCAGCTCCCCGGTATAGATTTACTTTGCAATTCCCACGAATTCACCACCGCAAAACAGGCGGCATCCGCGGCACACCAATTTGGTTACGAGGGTGTACTCTCAGAGCTTTACGGTGTTACGGGATGGGACTGTGATTTCAGAACTTACAAGCATCAGGGCGACTGGCAGGCGGCTTTAGGTATTACTGTACGTGTACCCCACCTTTCATGGTACGCTATGGCGGGCGAGGCAAAGCGTGACTACCCCACATCCATTTCATATCAATCCCCTTGGTACAAACAGTACAATGTAATCGAGGACCATTTTGCAAGAGTGAACACAGCACTCACAAGGGGTAAACCCGTAGTTAAAGTAGCCGTTATTCACCCTGTTGAAAGTTTCTGGCTCCATTGGGGCCCCAATGATAAATCCGCTGTTTTCCGTCAGAGTTGTGACGAGAATTTCCAAGGTCTTACAAAGTGGCTTATTGAGGGCAGTATTGACTTCGACTTTATCTGTGAATCCCTTTTACCCGACCTTTGCAAAGAGGCTACCGCGCCCCTTAAAGTTGGTGAAATGGAGTATACAACTATCATTGTTCCCAATTGCGAAACCTTGAGAAGCTCCACTCTCGAAAGACTCGAAAAATTCCGTGAATCAGGCGGCAGAATTATATTTATGGGTTCCGCTCCCACTCTCTGCGATGCACTCCCCTCAGACAGAAGCAAGCTTTTAGCCGATAAATGCGAAAAGGTTGATTTTTCACGTGCCGCAATACTTACCGCCCTTGAAAAAGACCGTACACTTACTATTCGCTACGATGACGGCGACCTTTCAGACCACCTTATTTATCAATTACGAAAAGACGTTGATTGTAATTGGCTTTTCGTTTGTCATGACAAAGAGCCTCATAACAAGGACCTTTGCCACAGTGACGATATCCGCATCAGTATTCCCGGTGAGTATACAGTAACCGTTTACGACACTCAAAATGGTGACATTTATCCTGCGGACGTTACATACACTAACGGCAACACCGTTATTAACGAAGTTTTCTACGGTTATGACTCGAAACTTTATAAATTAACCGAAGGAAAAGCCGAAAGTCAGACGGCAGATAAACCCGAATTTGACGGCGAAGGCACACCTGCACCCGCTGTTGTGGATTATGAGCTTTCCGAAGAAAATGTACTTCTCCTTGATATGGCTCAATTTAAACTCAAGGGCGAAGAAGAATTTTCACCCCAAGAAGAGATTTTACGTCTTGATAACATCTGCCGTGAAAGACTCGGTTTAAGAAGCCGTGGCGGAGAGGTTGTTCAGCCTTGGGTTTACGGTGAAATCGAACCGATATCCGAAGTTACACTCAAATACACCTTCACAAGTGAAATTGAGTACGAAGGTGCATCCCTCGCTCTGGAAGATGCCGAAAAAGCAAAAATCACCTTTAACGGCGAAGCGGTTGACAACACCATTACAGGTAATTTCGTTGATATTTCAATATTCAAAGTAAATCTTCCGAAAATAGCAAAGGGCGAAAACACTCTTATTATCACCCTTCCCTTCGGCGATAGTGCAAATCTTGAAAACGTATTTATTTTAGGTCAATTCGGTGTTAAACTTCAAGGCAGATATGCTACTATCATAAACCTTCCCGAAAAAATCAGTTTTGAAGATATTACGCAAAAGGGATTTCCCTTCTACGGCGGTAACATTACCTATAAAATCCCCGTTGAGGTTACCAATAACACCCTTAAGGTTTGTGCATCCGATTACCGCGGTGCACTTATGGGTGCAGCCCTTGACGGTAAGGAAATAGGTAAAATAGTATATCCCCCTTATTGCGTATACGAAAAGGATGTTGAAAACGGCTCCCATCTTCTTGAGCTTACACTTTTCACTCACCGCTACAACACCTTCGGTCCCGTTCATCTTGTTAACGAAAAAGAAAGCTGGCACGGTCCCGGTGCATGGCGTAGTACAGGTGTAAACTGGAGTTACGAATATGTACTAAGAAAAACAGGTATCTTAAAAGCACCTGTGACAGAATAAAAATTAACGGCTTATCGATTTTTCGATAAGCCGTTAATTTTTTATTTTTTACCAAGTTCAAGTGTTCTCTTATATGCTTTTTTTACTGCGTTCATTGCACTTGCTCTGAATGCACCTTCTTCAAGGGCTTTTACACCCTCAATGGTACTTCCTGCGGGGGAGCATACGGCATCCTTAAGTTTGCCGGGGTGTTCGCCCGTTTCCATAAGCATCTGTGCAGAACCTGCGAGAGTCTGAGCCGCGTAAAGCATTGCCTTGTCTCTGGGAAGACCGCACTCAACTGCACCATCCGCAAGGGCTTCACAGAACATAAACACAAAAGCAGGACCGCAACCCGAAACACAACTTGCCGCATCTATTTTATCCTCGGGAATTTCGTCAAGAACACCTGCATATTTCATAACATCGCAGAAATCCTCAACTTCCTCTTTGGAAACAAATTCATTTGCAGTATAAAGAATCATACCTGCCTCCACACTTACGGGCATATTGGGCATAATCCTTATAACGGGGCAATCCACACCCGCCATCTCAACTATGGACTCTGTGCTTACCCCTGCCGCCATACTTACGAGGGTAAAATCAGTTGTTCTTTCATCAATTACAGGTGCAATTTTTTCAAAAAGTGCACCTAAAATCTGAGGTTTAACACCTAAAAAGATGTAATCGCAATTAAGCACAATATACTCTGCATCCGCGATATTCACATCTGTTTCATCTGCAAAATCCCTGATTTTTTTAGAATCTACGTCAAAAACAAATATATTTTCTGCTCCAACGGATTTAATTGCGGCTTTTGCGAGAGCACCGCCCATATTACCGCAACCTAAAAAACCGATTTTTTTCATATTTTCACCCTCTTAGCGAATTTGACCGTCGCCTTTTATAATGAATTTATATGTGGTTAATTCTTTAAGACCCATAGGTCCTCTTGCGTGAAGCTTCTGAGTTGAAATACCCATTTCACAACCCAAACCGAACTCACCGCCATCTGTAAAACGGGTCGAAGCATTTACATACACCGCCGCACTGTCAACTGACATTGTAAATACCTTTGCATTCTGCTCGTTTTCGGTAATAATTGCTTCACTGTGACCCGTTGAATGAGCCGAAATATGAGCAATAGCCTCATTTACATCACTTACTATTTTTACACCTAAAATATAATCAAGGAATTCTGTATCAAAATCATTTTCACCTGCGGGTGTACCCTCAATTATACTCTCTGCTTTTTCGTCAAGTCTGAATTCAACAGGAATAAGACCTTTTTGGGCTCTGTTTTCACAGAGCCTTGTTTTAAGAAGGGGTAAAAATTCTTTTGCAATATTTTCGTTTACCACAATCACTTCACAGGCATTACAAACGGAAGGTCGGCTTGTTTTTGCGTTTTCTACGATGTTAAGTGCCTTTGAAATGTCTGCACTTTCATCAATGTAAATATGGCAAATACCCGTACCCGTCTGAATACAGGGTACTTTTGCGTTTTCTGTACAAGCCTTAATAAGACCCGCACCCCCTCGGGGTATAAGAAGGTCAACGTAACCCACCGCATTCATAAGTTCTGCGGCACTTTGTCTTGTAGTATCCTGTACAAGATTTATCAAATTCTCGGGAAGGTCAAGAGAAGAAAGGCCCTTACGCATTGCGTTTACAATGGCATTTGCTGAAAGGAAGGCCTCTTTACCACCACGAAGAACACAAACATTACCGCTTTTAAGTGCAAGAGCCGCCGCGTCGGATGTAACATTGGGTCGGCTTTCGTAAATAATTGCTACTACACCCATGGGAACTGCGGTTTTTTCCACAACAATTCCGCTTGGACGTTCAACTCTGTCAAGAACTTCCCCAACGGGGTCGGGCAAAGCCGCAACCTGACGGATACCCTCCGCCATACCTTTTATACGCTCCTCAGAAAGAGCAAGTCTATCAAGCATTACATCGGAAATAATTCCCTTTGCCCTTTCAAGGTCCTTGGCGTTTTCCGAAAGAATTTCTGCACTGTTTTCTATAAGGGCATCTGCCATTTTTAAGAGTGCATCGTTTTTTGTTTTAGTATCAAGAGAGCAAAGAATACCCTTGGCACTCTTTGCTTCTTTTAAAATATCCAATGTTGATTTCATATAAAAACCTTATTTCTTTGAAATAAATCTTGTTCCAATCATTTTGCCGTCCATAATTTCATAAAGAACCGCAGGAGAAGAACCGTTTGCAATAACAACATCCGTACCTCTTGCAACGCATTTTTTAGCGGCAGAAAGTTTAGTTGCCATACCGCCCGTACCGAGATTTGTTCCGCTTTTGCCACCCAAATTCTCTATTTCGGGGGTGATTTCTGTAATTTCAGAAAGAAGTTTCGCATCAGGGTCTTTACGGGGGTCCGCCGTATAAAGACCGTCAATATCCGAAAGCATTACAAGTAAATCCGCGTGCATACTTACGGCAACAATCGCACCCAAGGTATCGTTATCACCAACTGAAATCTCGTCGGTATTAACAGTGTCGTTTTCGTTAATAATGGGTAACACGTTAAGTTCAAGAAGCCTGTTCATAGTGTTCTTGATATTGTGATATCTTGTGGGGTCTTCCAAATCAAGACCCGTAAGAAGTATCTGAGCTACCGTATGATTATATTCCGAAAAAAGCTTATCGTATGTATACATTAATTCGCACTGACCTACTGCTGCAGCCGCCTGTTTCGTAGGCATATCGGAGGGCTTTTCTTTAAGGGAAAGTTTACCGATACCCATACCGATAGCACCCGATGACACAAGGATTATCTCGTGTCCTGCATTCTTAAGGTCCGAAAGAACTTTACAAAGTTCTTCCACGTGGCGTATATTAATACACCCCGTACTGTGGGCGAGGGTTGACGTGCCCACCTTAACTACCAATCTCATTTATATCACCAAATTAAATCCTGTTATCAATCGTCTGTACGTTCTTTGACTTTAACCGCTCTTGATACTGCAAGGTCATTCATCATCCGGTCTTTAACCTTACCGTTAACATTAAAGAAACAAAGGGATATTGCTTTACATATTCTGCCTATTGCAGGAGCGAGGGTAAATACAGTCCATATAGCCTGTAACATATGGGGGTCAGTGTGGGGAATAACTACACCGTGAGAGTTCATAAGGGGTTCGTACTTGATAGCCTCAATAATAACACCACTGAGAATTCCCGAAATACCATTTGCAATAAGGGTAATATAACCCATGGCGGCGCTCATCATACCTTCGTTTCTGATACCTGTTTTCCACTCAACGTAGTCGTACATATCACCCTCAAGTGCAGTTCCGCAATAACGCTGAACACTGTTCATAGCACCTGCAAGAGTAAGGAATACGACAATAATAATAAGGTTAATAAAGTGGTTATCCGTAGGCTTATAACCTACAAAATACATAATAAGATAAACAAGTCCGCAATAGCCGTAGCTTAAAACCGAAAGGTTTCTAAGACCGATTTTTTTAGTAAGCTTTGTTGCAAAGGGAAGAACAAAATAACTGGGTAAACCTGTAAAGAGACCAGAAATAGCCGCATTGGAAAGCTTACCCGTACAGTTAAGCCAGAAATAGTTTGCAACCTGCTGACCCGTACCTTTACCGACACCGAAGAAGCCCTTAATCATAAGAACCCACATAGGACGACAGGATGCAACCTGCTTAACGGATTTCCATACGCTTGTATTCTTCATTTCATCACGGGAAGCAAGAGGCACTCTCTCCCTTAAACTGAAGAAGCCGAAGATTCTGAAAACAATTACCAAAGCAATGAAAATAATAGCACCAACAAGGTAAATGTTACGTGTAGGTATTGTTCGTGGCAGATAGTCAACAAAGAACGGGAAGAGAGACGGCAACCACACACCGAAAAGGTCAACATAGGTGTCAGCCGCAATAAGCTTGTTTCGCTCATTGGGGTTGGGTGTAAGGTTATAAAGTACCGCCTTATACGCAGGATTGTAGAACGAACCCGCTATTGAACCCACATATCTGATAATCAAAAACCACACAAACAATGCTACCTGAGAAAGTCCGTCTGGTAACAAATAGGGTGTTGCCGCAGAGAAAATCCACAAAGGAAGAGTGAGCACAAGATAGGGGCGCACTCTACCCCAACGTGTACGTGTTCTGTCAAGAATCGGACCCGATATTGCATTGTCAAAAGTATCAACTATTGTGGAGAATGTCTGAGCGACACTCAATGTAATAGGGCTAACGTGCTGGAATGTTGTAGTATAGAAGAACTCGTTATTACCATTAAATGTTTCCCAGTTTTTGTCGCCGATACCTGAGATTATGTAAGCCGCCATTTCGCGGGGCCCTAAATATTCCTTTTCCTGTTGAAGCTTTTGTCTGTCTATTTCTTCCTGGGTCAAAGTAACTTCTTTAGTTATTTCCGCCACGGTTACACCGCCTTTCGTCTTTTCAAAAATATTTTATCATATAATAACTGCTAACGCAATGATTCATATTATTTAATAAAATTTGCCAATTCCCGTTTAAGTCGGGCAACGGGTAAGCCCACTACATTAAAATAGTCACCATTTATACCCTTTATAAGCAAACTCGCCTTGCCTTGGATAGCGTAACTTCCTGCTTTGTCGTAGGGTTCAGGGGTGGATATATATTCTTCAATTTCACTTTCCGTCAAGTCGTAAAAAACAACATCGGTTTTTTCGCTGAATGTGACGGATTTTTCACCATCCGATATAGTAACACCCGTATAAACCTGATGAGTTTTACCGCTTAAAAGCTTAAGCATTCGTCCGGCATCATCTTTATCCGCGGGTTTACCGAGAATTTCCTCATTAACTGCAACCACTGTATCCGCAGAAATGACTATTTCATCAGGCAAACTTCCCTTTAGTGATGCTTCGTTTTTAATTTTGGAAAGATACTCTACCGCTTCCCTTGCGCCAATGCCCTCAGGTAGGGTTTCGTCACAGGGAACGGGTCGTATCTCAACATTATCCGTAATAAGTGCTATTAATTCTTTTCTTCGGGGTGACTGGGAAGCGAGAACAATTTTTCTTTCAGTCATAATTTCACCAATTCAAAGCCTTACACATTGTTTTAAGGGTATTAAGACCCCACTCACACGCCATAACTGCGTCCTCATGACCCTCAAACTCCAATGTTACATAGCCATCATAACCTGCATCTTTAATAATATTTAAAATCTGATAAACGGGTACGTTACCGTGACCTAAAACAGCACCGCGAAGGTAATTGCCTCCCCTTGATTTAAAGAAACCGTCGCAGGGAGCAAACTCGCTGCCGCTTTTTATATGAAAGTCCTTTGCGTGAAGATACAAAACAAAGGGAGCTAATCTGCTTACTGCGTTTACTGGATTTTCGTCCGCACAAAGAAAATTACCCATATCAATAAGTGCACCGAAATTTTTATGGTTTACACCCGTAATAATCCTTTCTACCCTGTCACTATCCTGACAGAAATAGCCGTGATTTTCAATCATTGTACGAATACCGTATTTCTCGGCAAAATCCGTAACTTCGCGGTATCCCTTAACTATTCTCGGAAGAGCCTGCTCGAAGCCGTTATATTTTTTATCTTCGTCCCTGTAACCGCCCGTTGCATCGTGACGCATACCCTTTACACCTAAAACGGATGCTATAAGAACTTCACCTTTTAGACGCTCAATTTCTTTATACAAGTCACCGTCACTGCCGTATATAAAATCCGCGCCTACGGAATACTGAACCGCTTCTACGCCCTGTTTTTCACATTCGG
>JAZNVE010000014.1:0-4705 GCA_045592665.1 Acutalibacteraceae bacterium | reverse complement strand
CCCTAAGACAATGGCTAATGGTATCATAAACAGGAACGACGGCACCAGAGAAAAGCCAAGCAAAGAAAGTGCAGTCATAGCAGTACTGAAAGCTGTAACCTTTGCAGTACCCAATTTATTGAGAATTCTTGTACTGAACATGCTTGAGAGCACTGTACAGCCTGAAATTAAAAATGTAAGAATACTCACCATTTCAACAGGAATACCAAGTTCTGTATGAATTGCAGGCCAGGCAGAGCCGATAAGCGAATCGGGCACACCGAGACCTATAAAAGCAACATAAATAACAATTAAAAGTAAACTTGCCATAAACATCTCCGCAAATTTGAAATTTTTCGAACCAATTATAGCACACGTGATATAAAATTACAATTATATACGGGCATATAAAACTAATGAAAATGCCTTTAGCCGAATACAACTGAGGCACCTTCCTTGCGGAGGGCGCCTCAAAAAAATTATTTGTATTTATTACCAACTTCAAACCACGTCCGATAATGAAGCTTCGGCACGACAAATTGCAATTTGTCAGTTTATTCTGCCCATCATATCAAGAGGAATTTCTTCAAATTCGGGAGCGATTTTTCTGATTTCATCAACGTCTTTGATATTATAATCTCCGTTATCAATATCGATAAAGATTTTATCGCATTCCCCTACATTATAAATTGCATTTTCACTTATATCGCTAAACTTCCAAACGGAGCTGTAAACATCGCCGTAACCCATGTTTTTATTAATGATAATATTATTTTTGAAGATGCTTGCAGGATTGGGAATATAATCAGGCGAATCTGATTTCGAAATATCGTCTGTGCAGTTCTTGTATTCGGGGAACGCATTTTGCCAGGTTTCACTCTTCCAAGGTGAATTATACAGTGCTTCCCACATATCGCCGCTGCCGACATGAGCGTGAGTAAACCATCCGTTTTCAAGAGCGCCCTCTCTTGCTCTGTCATCAAATCTCAGGGCGTTATTACCCGGATTCACTATGATGTTATTAGTTATGACATTGTCTCTGCCGCCGCCGACGTGAATTGAATTGCTGGGAATATTTATAAGAAGATTACCGTAAATCTTCTGACCCGAAACCGCATCATCAAGATAAATACCGTCGGGTCTGTGAGTTTCCGAACCGATGTTATAAATACAATTGTACCTTACAACATTGCCGTACCACACCCAGCTTCTACCCGAATAAATTGCACCTGCATCATCAGAAAGAAGGCATACGTCGTGGATGAGATTATACTCAATTATATGATTATTACCCCTGTAGGTAATTGCTTCGTGCGGAGAATTTGTCATTTCGTTGTGAGAGCAAACGTTTCCAACGCCTTCAAGAGTAACAGCCGGCTGGTAGGTTTGGTAAATTTCGGACCAGTCGTGGATGTAATTGTTATCAGCCTTGCTGTTGCCGGGGGTAAGCGTTTCTGTATTGCCACCGGTAATAACAATTCCGCCCTTTCCTGTACGGGTAATTTCGTTATTATATGCAAGGTTGTTGCTACCGTTCATAACGAGAGCGTTACCTGCAACGTTTTTTATAAGACAATTCCGAACGGTATTGTTATTGGCAGTTATAAACACACCGTCACTTCGTGTTCCTTTTACGGTTAACCCGTCAAAGGTGATGTAATCTGCCTCGGAATTTATTACGGGGTTGAGCGAGAGCGAAAGAATGATTTCTGCGTTATTCTTGCTTTCAGGTTTCCACATACAAAGCAAACCGTTTTCTCTGTCGAGATACCACTCTCCGGGTGCAGAAAGCTCTTCAAGAACATTGAAAAAATAGTATGGTGCATCTGTTTTTGTTCCGTAAAGGCTAACAAATTCAGGCGTAAGCTCACGAGTGTCTTTATCAAAACTTTTTACAGGAGTCGAAGCATCTGCCCAATCATACTTCCAATAGCCGAACATCCACACGTCATCAAGGTTTTTCCAGCCTGAAATTCTCTTTGCAAGCTCAGGATTAACCCTGTAAATATCCGGTTCGGGATTACGGATTTCATACCAATCCTTAACCTCTGTGAGCGAGCCGTCAGATTCCTTACCTAAGCCTGTTTTTACAACCTCTTCGGTATAAAGATAATCATTGTCGGGATACCTTGCAAGAGTTTGTCTTATGTCATCCACGAAAAGCTCGCAATAAAGAGGACCCGTATAATCGCCGTCATAGTTATCTGCCGTATGGTAAGAGCCGATTGCATAAATCTTACCCCAATCATCGCTTGTGAGTGAATACGGTGCTTTTGTCAGGTCAATAACCACAATGTTTTTCTGAGCATCGGCAGAAAGTCTTTTTGCAATTTCGGGATAAGCTTTTACGTTTTTAAAATCGGCAGATTTAAGTGTTATGCCGCCGTTGATGACAACGTCACCGTTGTAAGCACAGTACGTTACGGGACACTCCTTTGTGCCTGAATCCTCT
Organism: Acutalibacteraceae bacterium; assembly: GCA_045592665.1. Classification (GTDB taxonomy): domain Bacteria; phylum Bacillota; class Clostridia; order Oscillospirales; family Acutalibacteraceae; genus DTU089. The sequence goes on along the minus strand of JAZNVE010000014.1, from coordinate 2,274 downwards.
TTGGTAAGTTTGAGAGAAGATACACGGTATTCACCACCTTCTATACAAACCGTAATTCCTTTTTCACCTGATTTTTCAGCATTCCTTACAGCTTCAACCGCTTTTTCAATTGTCCTAAACGGTGAAGTTTTTGTACCGTTGTTTTTATCACTACCGTTTGTGCTTACATAAAAATCTCCGATAACCATTTTATCATCATTCTTTTCTTTTGATACTGTTGAAATAACAGGTGCAGGAGCAGTGTAATTTTCGTAAAGTATATCGAAAACGTGCGATTTAACGTACGAATGACTTCCGAAGAGAAATCCTGCAACAATAAAAACGGAGAGAATCGCTTTTAAACCCCTGTTGTTAAATATTCTGACCGCACAAAGCAGAGCCATAGCCGACGTGATAATGAACGTTAGCCAAACAGGAATAACCATTGCCGCTAACTCAAGCTCACCGCTGCCGATTACTGCATTTATTAAAAACATAAGTCCAACAAGAACAGCTGCAAAGACAAACGCCGTTAAAGCTGCATTTAACGCTTTTTTCTTTTTATTGGCTTTTTTGTTCAATGGTATTGAAAGTAATGCTCCGCCGAGACATACAACGAAGCCAAGAATAAACTGAAGCGGTGTGTATTCAAAGCAGAGATACTGCATATGGTAGTAATACAAACCAACAATCGCAAAGGCTACACCAAGAACAAGAAAAATTATTCCGGATAATTTTGTTTTAAAGTTTTTCTTCATAGAATAAACCCCCCCGGATTCTGAATTATTGAAATAATTATAATACTATGAAATGAAAAATGCAAGGCAACGCCTTACAAAAAAACACTTATTACGAGCTTGCAAGTAACAAGGTTCTCCGAAACAAAGAAACCTCTGGTTTCGTCTTGTTTCGCGAGGTTCTTATTACTTCTTACCTATTACTTTCCAAAAATCGACCTAAATGTTAGTGAAGAGTGAATAGTGAATAAGTAAAAAAAACCGTCCACTATCGTGAACGGAATTTTTTTGACGGTACGTCTCATTTTAGAACCATAGTTCAGAAGTTAATCAACAGTTCAACAAATTGGAATTTGTTTACTTCTTTTTATATTCATATAAACGATACAGATTTTTTGAGAAACCACCTGCATAAATCCCGGCAAAAATCTGTTTTTCAAATCCTTTCAACTCGTCTATGTATTTTTTAGGTATCATTGTGTGTTCTTTTACAAAAGTAAGCTCCCCGTTTTGATAAGCCTGCGGATTATCTATGCCATAAACCTCGTTTACACCCACATCATTTATCGGGTTGCCATACTTCGAAATTTTTGCACCAAAAGAAGTATAGCAATCCAGTAAAAGTGCTATTTTTTCAAAATGAGTACATAGATTATCTGTCAGGTTTTGCATATCCTCAACAGTCAAATACATACTCACTCCTTCCATAACAACAATGGCGGAATAATTTTCCTTAATGGTTGTCAGCCACTTGCAATCTCTTGCATCACCTGTAATCATTTTGTAGGTATTTGTATCGGTATAATACTTTTTTCTTTCCTCAATAACCTCTGAAAAATCCATATCGTACCATTTGTGATTTTCGGTTCCTACTCTTATGACACGACTATCCAATCCGCAACCGATGTGAATAACAACCGCATCCTGCATTTCTTTCATTTGTTGCTTTATCCATTCATCAAACACGGCAGAACGAATACCCATATAGTAAGCAAGCCATTTGGACTTTGATTTTCCCTTAAGAGCAAATCCTTCGGCTTCCCAAATTTCTTCTGCTTTTTTATCGTCAAGAAATATTCCTCTTTTGCTAACATACGATTTTCCATACAAAGGGATATATAATGTCTTATTCACGCTGTTCATATGCTCACCCACAAATTCTTTATCAAGATAATTCTATCACACAAGCTCTGAATTTACAATCGGGTGCGGGTGTCCCGTCCGAACTTCTTCACTATTCACTATTACTTCTTAACTGAAATTCCGTTCACAAAGTTTTTGTATAGTGAAAAGTGAAGAGTTAATAGTGAATAAGTAAAAAAATCCGTCCACTATCGTGAACGGAATTTTTTTGACGGTACGTCTCACTTTAGAACCATTGTTAATAATTACATATTAATATCCGTGATCAACATGTTTCCAATCGCCACCTGAAGTTCTCACCAATATCCAATTCCAGTTTTTGTAAGTAAAATCAGAATTAAGACCGCTGTTTCCTGCGGGAGAATCTGTATCAAACGACGACAACAGCACAATTACTTCGTCAGCATTATACCGC
>JAZNVE010000013.1:0-2268 GCA_045592665.1 Acutalibacteraceae bacterium | reverse complement strand
GCGCCTGATGCTTCACTGAAATTATTACGGTTTCCGTTATTGTTGGTGATTTTTACAACACCTCTTAACAAATCCTGCATGAAGCCGATTTTGCCCATATCCTGTGCCTGAAGTGCTCTGAATTCATCGGGCATATCATAGGCATCAATATCTTTGTAGCAAGGAATAAGCACCTTTGACTTATCCTTTGCCATAAGCTTCAGGAATCTTGACCACTCGTTTTTAACCCATACTGCATGGTAATATTCATATTTAGTACCAAATGCGAGCATAACCTTTGCACTATTCAAAGCCGCAAATATGTATGGCTCATATTGCTGACCGAGTTTATCTTCAAGGGATATTCTTGAAAAGAAAACTCTGTAACCTTTATCTGTCAAGGCATCGTAAACATCCTGTGCAATAACACTATCGATTGTTCTGTTACCAATCTCGTCAGTTTCTTTATAACAAATGAAAATATCGTAGGGTTTTTCATTTTTACTGATACTGAGAATTTCGGACATAATACGGTCAATTTCACGGGCTTCGTCACGATAAAGTTTTTGGGCTACCACGTCGGCATATTCGAGTGCCAGATTGTAGTTTTCGTCCTTTGTAATTGAATCAAATGCCGCTCTGTGACAGGTAGGAATTTTCTTAGCTGTTGCAGGGTCATCAACATACTCGATACCGTAATTACAAAGCACAAGACCCCAATATCCTTCTGCTTCTTCGGGAAACTCAGCAATTATATTTTCATAAATTGTAGCCGCCTTATCAAACTCACTATTGAGTCTTAGTCTATTAGCTCTGTTAAAAAGATTTAACTTCTTTTCGTTATCAAGTGCGGGTATTGTCTGCTTAGTTCCGCAATATTCACACTCACAAACATTGAGACCCTCTTGAACATCAAGATCTCCGCCACACATTTTACATTTAAAAACTGCCATAAAAACACCTTTCCAAATAAAATTAAAAAATCATTTTAATAATCACTTTCAATATATTTCGCCAAAACATAACCACTGTAAATATCGCCATTATAGAAGGCATCTACCGCCCAATAAGCACCCGTGGTATTGTCGGTAACACGAAGCTCGGTACCTTCGGGTATAACCATGATTTTTTTACTATTACCGTCAGAGGTTTCCCTCAATACAAGCCCCGCGTGACTTGGGGTATTGTAACTGACGTAGCTATCAAAGGATGCACCGCTGAATGTTGAAACGTACCTTTGCATAACATAACCCGTATACTCAACACCGTCAACCACAACGGAAACTAAAATGTACTTCGTTTCGGTGGTTTCACCCGCTTCGTATAACCTTGTGACTGCCGTACCCTCGGGAAGAACCATTATTTTCACACTATCGTCCTCCGGGGTTTCCCTTAAATTAACCCCTGCGTGGGCGGGTGTATCGTAAGTTATGTAGAATGAATCAGTGCCGTAATATTCCTCGGGTGAAGTCACATAATCGCCATAAATCTCGGAAATTTCAGGTTCAGTAGTAATAACTTTCGTAGTCTCTATTGTAGTAAACTCGGTGGTGAGTTCATCGGTTTCAACTACCGCAACATCAGTTGTTTTCGGTGTTTCCGTTTTATTGAACATAAACAAACCCGCGACACCTACACCCAACACACCAAGAGCACCTAAAACAACAAGCCCGACTATCACAATAATACAAAGAATCAAAGCAATTACAAGGGCTATTATAGCACCCTTGGCTTTTGATTTTTTCTTTTTGGGTGGTTGAGAGTTTGGTTCAATTTTGTTGTCGTTAACTGTATTTTGATTGTTATTCAAATTATCCATCACATTCACGTTCCCCTTATTAAATCCGCGTAACAATAAGAAAATTTTATTTCGTTAACACAAATATACATTGTAATTATGTTCTTATTTATAATTCTTTTCAATTCGCATTTATGACAAATTTCGACAAGTTTTTTTGACAACAGAAAACCTCCGCATTTCTGCGGAGATTTTCAATTAATATTTATCTTTTATAGAAAGACCTTTGGTATTGTAATAACTTGTTGATGTACCATAATAAGCCTTAACTGTGTACTTATAAGTTACACCTTTTTTAGCACTCTTATCGAGGTAACTGATTTTTGAAGTGCCTTTAACTGTTGCTATCTTCTGCCAACCGCCGTTACCTGTTTTACGGTAAACGATGTAGCCGGTAGCACCTGTTACCTTACTCCATTTAAATGTAATACCTGATTTTGCACTCGAAACGCCCTTAAGCGAAGGTGTAAGAAGTCTTCTTACTGCCGAGC
>JAZNVE010000012.1:0-10697 GCA_045592665.1 Acutalibacteraceae bacterium | reverse complement strand
GATGAAAGAAAAGAATATTGCTGTTGAAATATTGAGAAAGTTAATGGCAGAGCAGATATCACTTTATAAAAGAACTAATGTTGTTAAATCTGAAAAGTTCTCTGAAAAAATTGCAAAACTGATGAATGCTTATTATAACGGGCTCATCACCAACGAAGAAGTAATAAAGGAGCTTCTTGAAGCAGCTCAGGAAATTGCAAATCTTCATAAAGAAGGAGAAAAACTCGGCCTTACAACAGAAGAATTAGCTTTCTATGATGCACTTACGAAACCACAAGCAATTAAAGATTTCTATGAAAATGATGTTCTCGTTGAGATGACTCGTGAATTAACTGAGTTACTTCGCAAAAATCGTACCATTGACTGGCAGAAAAAAGAAACGGCAAGAGCCACTATGCGCAAGATGGTTAAACGATTATTGAAAAAATATAAGTATCCACCGGAACAGTATGAGAGTGCTATTGAAACCGTTATCAGTCAGTGTGAGATGTGGACAGATAATATGAATGTGTAAACCTTGATTCAAGGCAGATTTATTTCGTGAACCAAATTGTTGAATATATAGTTCACAACGGATTGATGAAAGACCTTTCAGTTTTGCAGGAATCACCATTCACAGATAAAGGTAGCGTAGTTGAAATATTTACAGACTTGTCCGTCTGGGCAGGTATCAGAAAAATCATCGAAAATATCAACGCCAACGCTACCGTTGCATAACATTCTTTCTAAACCTAATTCAAGTACACAGTTGGTGATAATATGAACACATATTTTAATGAAATAACTTCTAAGCCCGTGAATGTAGACGGTGAGGGGACGGTTTATAAGATTCCTGCCGGGGCTATGTGCGGTAACGGTGACCTTGGGGTTGTTTTTGACAATGATGAAAAGGACCTTATTATTCATATTTCTAAATGCGATTTCTGGAAATTTACTACGGGTACCAATGCCGATGGCGGTATTAAAACCGTAGGGGAATTGCGTATCGGGAATATTGATTTAAGCGAATATAATATTAAAGAGTATTTCGACAAAGGTCTTCTTGAATGTAAATTCGGTAATACTCAAATTGAGCTCTTTGTTGCTCCCGAGAATATTATTTGTTTTGAAATCAAAGCCCCCGAAACTGCCGAAAGCCCCGTTATTAATATAAAACTTCCCGATACCTGTAATTCGGCGAATTCCGAGTGTCAGGAGGGGGCAGTGAGGGTCTATTCCCGTGAATTCAGCGGTGATGGAGTTGATATGGACTCCGCGGTGGTTGTTTGTTTCAAAGAACTTGATTCCAACATTTCCGACGGGTTTAAAACCGCACGTTACTGCGTTTCGGTTGTTACGAATTTTGATGACACTCAGTATAAAAATAAAGGCATTGATATGGCTATTAATTGCGATTACGATGCCCTTAAATTAAAAACACAGGAAAAATGGGAAGCCTTCTTTTCTTTATCCAAGGTGAATATTAAGGACAAGGGAATTGAGCGGTTTTATAATTCGAGCCTTTATCACCTTGCGGGGTGTATGGGTAATACCGAATTTCCCCCCGGATTATTCGGTAACTTCATAACTGATGATTTCTTCCCCTGGGCGGGGGATTATCATATGAATTATAACTATGAGGCTCCCTATTACTGTATTTTCTCCGCTAATCATCCCGAGCTTTTTGACGGCTATATGGCACCCATAAATGATATGAAGGACGAAGCCAAGCGTATGGCGGGTCTTTTCGGTTGCAAGGGTTACGCATTCCCTGTAAGCTTTGGCCCCAAAGCCCTTGACGTTTACAGTATGGCGGAATGTAAGGAACACGGTGTACTCTTCCTCGGTCAGAAGAGCCACGCCGCCTACGCCTGTGTAATTCCCATAATGCACTGGTACTCCACCTACGATAAGGAATACGCCCTTGAGAATTACTATGATTTCGTTCTGAATACCGCCGCATTCTGGGAGGATTACCTCGTTAAGGAAAGGGGCAGATACGTTATTAAGGGTGACGCCGCCCACGAAATTCCCTACTACCGCGGTAAGAAATTCAGATATATCACCCATTTCGGGCAGGTAAACACCATAAACGCTATAAACTCATTGGGTCTCGTTAAGAACCTTTTTAAAGCGGTTTACGATATGTCAAGGGAGCTTGGACTGAATACCGAAAAATACCCTCTCTGGGAGGATATCATTGAGAATCTGAGCGATTTCCCCACATTTATAAAGAAGGGTAAAAAATGCTTCAGGTATGCTAAATTCGGTATTCGTTGGAGGGACGAAAATACCGTTGGTCTCCAGCATATTTATCCCGCATCCCGGATTGGTCTTTCCTCAGGTGAAAAGTTACTTAAAATTGCAAAAAATACATATTTCATCAATGACAGACGTCTTGACGATAACGGCTCAAACTCCTACCTTCCCGCAGGGGCAAGAATCGGTGTTGACCCCCAATTCCTGCTTGAGGGTATTCATCAGAATATAAAGGAATTTGCATTTCCTAATATGCTTTTCCGTCATCACGGCGGTGGTATAGAGCATCTTACAACCATTCCTGCCACTATTAACGAAATGCTTATGCAGAGCCACGAGGGAGTTATACGGCTTTTCCCCTGTTGGGATAAATCCGACGCATCCTTCGAAAATCTTCGTGCAGACGGTGCGTTTCTCGTTTCTGCCGAGCTTAAAAATGAAGAACTAACTTCACTTGAAATCAAGAGCCTTAAAGGCAGAAAATGTACCGTTCAATGTCCCCACATTAAATCCGTAATCAGAAAATCGGATAACAGTGAAATTTCCTATAACAAAACGGGCGACACGCTTTCTTTTGAAACACAGAAAGATACGGAGTACATTCTTATATAAAAATTACACCCACTTATCGAAAAATCGGTAAGTGGGTGCATTGTTTTCAGTTTAATCAGGTTGTTGACCGTCGTGGGGTAGCCATTTACAGTCGGTGATTTCCATATTTGTAAACGTTGCTTTAAATGAAGAATCCTCGGGACTACAAGCATAAATGCCGAACTGAATCTCTCCCGCACCGTTCCACATATGGCACACACGCATCTGTTTGAATGTAAGTCCGTCCTCGGAGCATTCGATACAGTAATCGTCCTCTCTCCGACTGAATCTGTACCACATTGATTTTATATGGGCGTCGATTTCGGTTGTTGCCCAGTCCGAATAACCGTTGTTGGTTACAACTGAGCCAAGATGTTGGAATTTTTCGTTCTCGTACTCAATAGAACCTTTTAGCCAATTGTCCGAATCAAGATACATAACAATACCGCACTGGTCAAATCTGTGTTTGCTCTCGAACTCGGTTTTAACAACGAATGAGAAGAATTTTTCGTCCGTTTTCATTTGTAAAACGGGTGCATTATCATTACGGAAATGATAATAAGTTCTTTGCCACAAATCCGTATGGGGATTTGTGATTACCTCTATTTTTTCGTTGGTTATATTGTAATGTGCAGGTTCTCTCGTCCATTTAAAATTATTTATATCAAACTTCATTTTAACACCGCCTGAATATTTTTACTTTTTTAGTTTACTAAAAGCATTATACTATTTACATAATAAAAAAACAATCCCCGCAAAAGTTTTGAGTTGACTTTTGAATTTAACGGTGTTTATGCTTTGAAATTCGGTTGAATTCTTCTTTTGCCTGTGTTACAATGACAAAAATATCAAAAAAGAGGGATATTATGAAAAACGGAATCAAAAAGTTAGTGTGCATAGCTATGGCTTTGTGCTTATGTTCTGTCTTTTTAGGCGAGGTCGGCTTGACTTCTCTTGCAGTAAATGAAAAAGTCGGTGATGTAGTCCTTTATGTTTCTCCCGATGCCACGGATACCGGTGAGGGTACATTGGCGTCTCCCGTAAGTCTTTTGGGTGCTAAAGAGATGCTCAAAGGCTTAAAAAACGAAAAGACGAGTGCAACCGTTTATCTTCTCGGCGGAACATATTATTTTGACGATGTTTTATGCTTTAATTCTGAAGATATGTCCAATGTTACGTATAAGGCTTACGATGAAAAAGAAGTTGTTTTCTCCGGTGCTTACGAAATCAATGGTTTTAAAGAAAGTGAAGCTAACGGGGTTAAGGTTTTTACTAAGAAACTTGATACTTCTTCGGATAATTGGTATTTCAAATCCCTTTACAGCGATAACGGTGAACTTAATATAACCCGTTTCCCCGAAGAAGGCTATTTTACGGTTAAAGCAACCGCGCCCGAGGATGACCTTTGGACTGAAGAAAACAGACCTTGGGAATTCACTTACGGTCAACGTTCTTTCTACGCAAATACAGAGGATATTCCCTCGGAATTTCATAACGAGGAAGATGTTAATATTCGTATTCTCCATTATTGGCACGATGAGCTTATGAATATTACGTCTTTTGATTCAAAAAGCGGAAAAATAGGTTTATCAAGACCCTCTTCTATGGAAATAAGAGATATTGACCGATATTATTTTGAAAATGTTTTTGAAGCACTCAATGAACCGGGTGAATGGTATCTCGATAAAGCTTCGGGAGTTCTTTACTATGTTCCCAAAGAGGGCGAAAAAGCCGATACACTCACCCTTTATGGCTCAAATATTGACCGTCTTATTGATATAAGCGGTGTTGACGGTATTTCCTTTGAGGGTGTTCATTTTACTCGTACTGATTGGGTAGAGCCAAAAGCGGACGGCTTTTATACAGGAACCTGGTGGGAAGAAAATAATATGGACTTTCCCCAAGCGGCAATATTTGTTGACGGAGTTGTTGCCGTTGAGTACGCAGAGAATATTCACTTTAAAAATTGTGAGTTTACCGATTTAGGCGGTACAGCCGTAAAAATGAAATTCGGCGTTAAGAATTCTTCGGTTGAAAACTGCTATTTTGAAAATATTGCTGCAACTGCTATTTATGTAGGTGGCGAAAACTGTCTTCCGGAGCAGGAAAACTATACTCAGAATATAACAATTAAAAACAACGAAATCTATAAATACGGCAGAAAATTCTTCTGCGCTATCGGTATTCATATAACCTTCTGCGATACTGCCGAAGTAGTGAATAATGAAATCCACGACGGTTACTATACGGGTATTTCTGTCGGTTGGATTTGGGGCTATGCTTACCACGTAACCAAAAATGTAAATATCAGTCGAAACCTCATTTATAATATAGGTCAGGGTTGGCTTTCCGATATGGGCGGTATTTATATGCTCGGTAAACAACCCGGTACTGTTTTAAAGGAAAATGTTATACATAATGTTGCTGCCGACCCCGGTGAAGGCGGTTACGGCCGATGGGGTATTTACCTTGACGAAGGCTCATCATATATGGAGGTTGAGAAAAACCTTGTGTATGCCTGCGGTAACCAGAGTTTTAATGTGCATTACGGTGAGGGGAATATCATCCGAAATAATATAGCCGCTCTCAGTGGTGAGGGTCTTATGAGTCCCGGTATAGATAAGGGCGAAACCCACGCAACGGCAATATATTACAACAATATTTTCCTTACATATAATAAAGCCCCGATTTATATCGAAATGTTAAATTCTTCCCATTTTTATGATAACGGTAACCTTATGTGGAGCGTAACCGAGGGGGATGAGTTGTACTTTACTTCGGGTGAAAAATCATACTCATTAAAAATAGCTCAGAGTAAGGGTCTTATTCACTATCCCACAGTTGCCGACCCCGGTTTCAAGGATCCGCTTAATTTTGACTTTACATTAGCGGAGGATAGCCCTGCATTTGCTTTGAATTTTGAAGCATGGGATTATTCGGTAGCAGGTACAGTTAAAGATTCTGTTATCGGTATTAACAGAGAAGGCGGTAAAACACCATATAATGCGGAATCAGAGTTGCAACCTGATAAAGAATTTGAACATAATGTATTTGGAAACTACCTTTTCTATATTCTTTTTGCACTTCCTGTATTATTGGCTTTGGTTTGGCTTGTTGTAGGTGTAATTAAGGGTAAAAAGACGGTTGCGTTACCGATATTTGCAGTGGTTCTTTCAATTCCGTTATTTGTTGCAGTTTACTATTTGTATCTCGAATGGATAGAAATTCTCTATTTCATATCTGTTTTTGCATTAGCGGCTCTGGCATCTGTACTTCCCACTTGCGTTGCAATTGAAAAGGGTAAAACCAAGAAGGGTGTAATTTTAGCATTTGTTGTTAATTTCATTCTTTCGGCGGGTATTTTCCTTGGTCTTGCAGGTATACTTAATATGCTTTTGCGTTCGGGAAGCCCTGAAGTAATATCAATTACTTGCGGAGCAATGTTTATTTATATGCTTGTTGAAACTATCCGTCTTTTAAAAGCCTATAAAAGAAAATAAAATATAAGCAAAAGCGACAGGGTTCTGATGAACTCCTTGTCGCTTTTTCTATTAGTTTTTAGTTCAAAATTCTACCGTCGGTGGATATTACAACTATTCGCCAGGGTATAAATTTACCACTCGCCTGTAAGGCTTTTTTAACCGCATTCTCAATACCCGAACAACAGGGTACTTCCATTCTCGCAACGGTTACACTTTTAATATTGTTGTTTGCTATGATAGCGGTTAATTTGTCGGCATAATCAACCGCGTCAAGCTTCGGGCAACCTATAAGGGTGATGTGATTTCTGATAAATTCGTTATGGAAATTACCGTAAGCGTAAGCGGTACAATCCGCCGCAATCAATAGGTTCGCTCCGTCAAAATAGGGTGCGTTTACGGGAACGAGTTTTATCTGAACGGGCCATTGGGATAATTGAGTCTGTGCGGGAGCGGTTGGTGTAGCTGAAGTACAGGGTGTCGGTTTAATGGATTTTATCTGCGTTCCGGGACAACCGCAGGGTAATGTACCCTGTTTCTTGGCTTTTGCTTCAAGAACCGCCGCTTCATTGTAAGCGGGAGCTTCCCTTTCTTCAAAGGTAATGGCATCAACGGGACACGCAGGTAAACAGTCACCAAGTCCGTCGCAATAGTCCTCACGAACGAGTTTCGCTTTACCGTTTATCATTTCGATAGCACCTTCGTGACAAGCGGACGCACAAGCACCGCAACCGTTACATTTATTTTCATCTATTTTAATAATTTTTCTAATCATAAGTTAACTCCTCTCTTGATTTTACAATAGGATTATAATACACTAATTAAAAGAAGTCGGTTGTTTTTACAACAGAAAAGAGATGCTTTATGAGAAAATATATCCATATTCTTAAAAATACACAGATGTTTAGTGGCGTAGGGGATGATGAAATATCGTCAATGCTCTCCTGCCTTGGTGCAAGGCTTTCTGAATTTAAAAAAGGCGATTATGTGCTTCGTCAGGGTGAACATATCGGCAACATTATGGTACTCGTCAGTGGTAATCTTCATATACAAAATGACGATTATTGGGGTAACAGAAGTATACTTGGTCATATTGGTGTGGGCGATATGTTCGGTGAGGCTTACGTAGCACCCGAAAGCGGTCCTATATTAAATGATGTAGTAGCCATAGAGGATAGCACCGTAATATTTTTTGACGTAAAAAGAATAATTACAACCTGTCCCTCTGCCTGTAATTTTCACGCACTTGTGGTGCAGAATTTGTTTTTCGCTATTTCCGAAAAGAACAGAAAACTTGTTCAAAAGCTGGGGCATATGTCCAAACGGTCTACGAGGGAAAAACTTATATCATATTTGTCACAGGAGTCAAAACGACATAACAGTTCAAGTTTTATCATTCCCTTTAACCGTCAACAATTAGCGGATTTTTTATCCGTTGACAGAAGTGCAATGTCAAATGAGCTGTGTAAAATGCGTGATGAGGGTCTTTTAGAGTTTCAAAAAAATCAATTTAAACTGTTATAATTTATTTTTCGAGAGACCATTTTTGTTGCATTATAAGTGCGGGGACGTAGTCATTATCCCTTGTGTAGAAGGCGGTGATTAAATCACCGTTATCAAGTTCAATTGTTGAGGGATAGCCTAAATCGTCGGTGTCGTTTCCGTAGTATAAAACAGTTTCGTCGCTCCAGGTTTCACCGCCATCGGTACTGAATATTGCCCGGATTCCGTAAGGTCTGCTTCTATGAGAAAATGTTGAAATCAATACTCCCGATGAATGCATAAATAAATGTCCGGGTGCACCGCTGTCATCTCTTACAATTTGCTTGGGTTTACTCCAGGTTACGCCGTTATCAAGAGAAACGGTCTGGTAAAGAGTGAACAGTGTTTCGTCCTCATTTTCTGCACGAAGGTGGCATATTATTTTCCCGTTTTCCAATTGAATTGCGTGGGGCTCGTAGAAATAAATATCTTTAAATTCATCGTATTTATATATACCCAACTCACCCCGTAAGGTCATTTCACCCGTATCGGTGTTAATGGTGTGGGCTTCAATATGGTTATGTACGCCGAGTCGTCTTCCGACCCATAAAACCGTACCGTCATTAAGCACGGTAGGTCCGTGGGGTGATGAAACGGGGGATTTATAAATCTTACCAAAGGTTTCGCCGTAGTCTTTACTTATTCTGAAACTGATTCCGAGAGCCTCTGCCTCATCCTCGGGGGAAACGGAATTTATATAATCAAAGCATTCCTTGGTCTGGGGCATATTTTCCCTTTGAAATTCCAGTGTATTATTAAATGTAGTGGCAATAAGACCGCTTTCACCGAAAACGGTAAGACCAACATCTCGGTCATCGAGCACCGTATCAAAAACGGGTACGGGTTTCGAGTAAGTTTCGCCATTATCATCACTGAATGCTAAAACCCCCTTACCGAAAGGACATATATGCTCCACTCGGTAGCCTGAAGCCCCGACGCATATTTTGCCATTCTGAAGTTTTGCAATAGTTGGCCACGCAAAGTAGGCGTGGTGACTTTCGGTATTAGTCATAACAACTTTCGGTGAACCGATTAATTTAATATTCAAAAGAATACCACCTTTTAATAAATGTGTTTTAGTATTTATAAAACCGCACCGTTATTTTTGAGTTTTTGTTGAAGTGCCGTGATATCGACACTGTGTGCGTTTGAGTTAGTTTTATGTGCTATGGCGACTGCAGTACCTGCGGCTTCACCAAGGCAACAGCAAATGGGCATTATTCTTACGGATGCCTGTGCCTCGTGGGTAGCGGAGAGGCAACGCCCCGCAACAAGAAGATTATCATATTCTTTTGGTAAAAGTGAGCCATAGGGGATAGTGTAATATTCACCGTCACCGAAAAATCTGTGGCTTGTTCCCGTGCCTGACGGATTGTGAATATCAATATCGTAGTTTCCGAGAGCTATTGAATCGGGAAAACGGGTACAGTTTATAATTTCGTCACCTGTAAGAATATGCACACCTTTAAGTTTACGGCTTTCTCTGATACCGATATCAATTGCAACAGAAATGAGAGCACTTTCGTGAAATGCGTTTGAATTTTCCTTTAAGAAAGATATCAGCTCGTGGATTTGTTTTCTTGCAATAACTTCGGCTTTGCTTACATCAAAAGGATTCGTAGGGTCGAGCTTTACAACACGCGTAGAGTTAAAATGCAAAACATCTTCACCGACACCAAAGAAAACGAGTATATTTTCTCTTGGGTTTGTGATTTCGCCCTTTGCTTGTTTTTCTTTGTAAAGTTCCTGTAAACGCGGTCTTTCCTCTGTGAAAAGGTCAAGGTCAACTCCACTCATACGAAAACAGGTTGTCATGGGTTGACAAAGATTATCACTTTCACGACCTAACTGATAATCACAACCTGCAAGGTAAAATAGCTCACCGTCACCTGTTGCGTCAATAAAGAAATCTGCCTCAACGGTGATTTTCTGAGCTTTTGCGGTTATATCAACCGCTGTTATATTCCTGCCGTTGGTTTTAACATCATAAACCACGCCGTGAAAAAGAACATTAACACCCGCTTCGGCGGTAATATCATCCAGAACTATTTTGAAATATTCTGAGTTGAATTCGTGGTCCTTACAGTCATCAACATATTTATCGTGACGAAGTTTCATTTCTTTGAAGATGCCTTTGGAAAGGTAGTTCCTGTTGGCATTTTTATCCCAATACGGCTTTGTCCAATAGGGCATAAAAGGGTAAACGAGGTTGTTGGCAATTGCACCGCCGAGACAACCTGATTTTTCCACAAGCAATACTTTAAGTCCTTCACGGGCGGCACTTACTGCGGCGGCAACTCCGCTAAGACCTCCGCCTGCAACTACAAGATTATATTTCATAAAAACACGACCTTAAATAAGATGTTCGTCAGTTAAATTATATCACCGCTTATACCCGAAAACAAGGTTTTAAACTGTTGCTTTTTGTTGTTGAGATGATATAATTTAACTGAGTAGAGCAACTAAAGCTCTTCTGAGTTGAAGAGGTGCATTATGGAGATTACAATAAATATTTATTATACGGGTGAAAAGGACAATGCAAGGAAATTCTCCGAAGAAATGATTTCAAGTGGTATTGTCAGTGAAATACGTTCTGAAGAGGGTAACCTGAAATATGAGTATTTCTTCCCGATGGATGATAATAAAACGGTTCTTTTGATTGATAGCTGGGAAAATCAGGAGGCTCTCGATAAGCACCACGCATCACCTATGATGCAAAAGATAATCAACCTGCGTGAAAAATATGATTTAACTATGAGGGTTGAGCGTTACGTTACCGACGAAGCGGGTATCCCCGAAAAGGACAAAGAGTTTATAAAGTAATCGGTGAAATAAAACCAACAAAAG
>JAZNVE010000011.1:0-2788 GCA_045592665.1 Acutalibacteraceae bacterium | reverse complement strand
GTTGCGTAAGCTGCTCCTGTTGAGGCTCCCATCAAGAACAGCATCATGCTGACTGTTTTAAGTCGTTTTAACATAGCTGTGATTTTTAAGTGTTTATTGAAAATCAAAAAGTCCTTTTTTAGTAATTAGTTCTGCATGAACTTTATTTACAATATGATGACGGTCTGAATACCGTGTGGTATTTTCAGGCTATTGTCAGAACATAATTACTCCTCGGATTTTTCTACCCGTTTTCTACCCGAAAATAATTGACGAAATACTTGACAGAGCTTTTTGGAAAAGATGAAGAGCTTTTTGGAAAAGCTCTTGACGAATGGAAGGAAACTCCTTGACGAATATCTGGACTTGTCTTGGCTAATTCCGGATTCCGCGTTGATGAATTTACCTATGCATAAAGGTAAGTCATTATCCTCTTTCCTATATACATGAAAGTTGCCTCTCATACCCTTCACCCCCTTCACCATGTCAGAATGGATGAATGATATACCCCCTCTGCTATCAAACGGTGAATAGGGTGAAGGGTTTGGGAACAAAGTGTCATGTATATAAGAGAACATTTTTTCTACCCATTTTCTACCCATTTACGTCCAAATGACTTCTGTTTTCTTTATTTTGCCGGTTCGTATAAATAATGTATATATTATATAATAAGGTATAAAGGATGGGATGGAAAGATTTTGGGCAATGTCCTTTTCTTCCGAGAAAAAATGCTTGATGGTTGGTGAAAAACGTGGCTTTGTAAAAAAAAGCAGACAAAAAATGTAAAAAGTCTTTCATTCTGAAAAAAATAGTAGTATTTAACATTTTTATGACACTTTTAGACTTATTGGGTTTACGGCTTCAAAAAGACGAAAAAATAATTTTTTTTAATATTTCCTTTGCATTCATTAAAATTATCGTATATTTGCAGAGTTAATCTGAATTATAATGGGTATAAACTTAGTTCATGCAGAACTATAGCGCTTAAAAAGGACTTTTTGATTTTCAATAAACACTTAAAAATCACAGCTATGTTAAAACGACTTAAAACAGTCAGCATGATGCTGTTCTTGATGGGAGCCTCAACAGGAGCAGCTTACGCAACTACCTCAATGGGAGTTGACGACGTGAAGATTACACAGCAGAGTGGTACCTGTACAGGTATTGTTTTGGACGCTACAGGCGAAACCGTTATCGGTGCATCTGTAGTTGTTAAGGGCACTACTAACGGTACTATCACCGGCATCGACGGTGACTTTACTTTGACTGGCGTAAAGAAAGGTGATATCATCGAAATCTCTTTCGTTGGTTATCAGACAGTAGAAATTGCATGGGACGGCAAGCCTCTCAATGTTACATTGAAGGAAGATACCCAGACTTTGCAGGAAGTGGTTGTAACCGCTATCGGTTTGCCTAAGCAGGCCAAGTCTGTAGGTTACGCTACAACTCGTGTATCTACTCAGGAAATTGAACGTGCCAACGCCGTGAACCCGGTAAACGCACTTCAAGGTAAGGTAGCCGGTGTGCAGATCAATGCCGGTGGTGCATCAGGTGTTACTTCTTCTTCAGCCATCACTATCCGTGGTGCCAAGTCTGTAGACAAGAACAACTCTCCGATCTGGGTTATCGACGGTATGATCATCCAGGAAGCCGTAACAGGTAACTTGTCAGGTACTGACTGGGGTTCTCAGTTGAAGAACTTGAACCCGGCCGATTACGAAAGCGTACAGGTATTGAAGGGTGCTGCTGCAACAGCTTTGTTCGGTTCCCGTGGTGCCAACGGTGCGATCGTGATCACTTCCAAGGGTGGTAAGTTCGGTAAGCAGGGTATCGGTGTGGAAGTGAACCAGACAGTGGAATTCACAGACGTTTACGATTCTCCGGTAGACTTGCAGAACACATTCGGTATGGGTTCTATTGGTAATGGTTACCAAGGTGACTTCGACTCAAGCGGTGACTTGATCGGTACAGGTAACTCTTGGGGTCCTAAGATGGACGGCCGTATGGTGAACATGTACATGCCGAACGGTGAAAAGGTAAAATTTGTTGCCCATCCGGACAACTGGAAGGACTTCTACCGTACAGGTGTGAACTCAACAACCAACGTGGCTATCAGCGGCGGTTCTGAAAACTCTTCATTCCGCGTTTCTTACGGTTTCACATCCAACAAGGGTGTATTCGTACGCAACGACTTCAACCGTCACAACCTCGCTTTCCGTGGCAACACCAAGCTCAACGACATCTTCTCTGTAGAAATGGGTATCAAGCTCGGTTTCTCCAAGGCATTGAACGGTGCTACTCAGGGTGGTTGGGACTGGACCAACAACGTGGGTATGATGACCACTTACTACTTGCCTCGTAACTTCGACGTGAACGCTTACGAAAAGACTTACCGTGATCCGGAAACTCACGCAGTTGAATCAACCAGCCGTTGGTCAAATCCGCGTTCTTATTTCCATGCTCGTGACACTAAGGTTGACCAGCGCAAGGAACAGTCCATCTTGGCCGACATCAAGTTGAACGCCAAGATCACAGACTGGTTGACTGCAAGCGTGAAGGCCAACTACAACCAGTACAATATCAGCTCCATGTGGAAGCGTTACGGTACAGGTGCATACTACGGTCCTGCCAACTCAGGTGAATACGGCCGTAGCGGCGAACGTTCCGGTAGCTACAACATCCAGGGTATGTTGAACTTCGCTGAACAGAGCTTCAAGCTTTGGGACCAGGACTTCACTATCGGCGGTATCATCGCAGCCGAACTTTACGGTAACACTGAAAAGCACTCTTGGAAGAAGAATACAAACGG
>JAZNVE010000010.1:0-6186 GCA_045592665.1 Acutalibacteraceae bacterium | reverse complement strand
GTTTTTCTTTTGGAAAGAGAAAATGAAATGTTGAGCAATCAAAATGTCTAACTATTATATAACACACCAATGTTGCAACAATTTCACAACTTTGTAAACAATTTGTAAACAAATTGTGTCATTTTTGTGTTATGGCGCTATTTCCCATATTTTTGATGACATTTTTTTGCCAATATGGTATTATATATACATTACTATTTAAAGGAAGATATTATGGATATTTTAAAAAACCTATGTACTGAATTTGCCGTCAGTGACACTCATATAAAAAACATTGTTGAGCTTATTGACGACGGCAACACTATCCCCTTTATCGCCCGTTACAGAAAAGAGATGACCGGCTCCTGTGATGACCAGAAATTAAGGGAAATCAATGACCGTCTTAATTACTTAAGAAACCTGGAAAAACGAAAAGAAGAAGTTTTGTCATCCATTGAAGAACAGGGTAAATTAACCGAAGAAATCTCTTCTGCAGTAGCCGAAGCAGTAACTCTTGCGGAGGTTGAGGATATATACAGACCCTACAAGCAAAAACGTAAAACACGTGCTTCAGTAGCTAAAGAAAAGGGGCTTGAGCCTTTAGCGGACCTTCTTTTGTCCTTCACGCTCAAGGGTGTTGATTTAAACGAAATTGCCACTGAATACGTTGACCCAGAAAAAGGCGTTGATACCGCCGAAGATGCCCTACAGGGGGCTTCGGACATTATTGCTGAGCGAATTTCCGACTCCACCGAAGTACGTCGAGTGCTTAAAGACCTTATAGCAAAACGCGGTGTTATAAAGTCCCTTGCTAAAACTGAGGATGACAGCGTTTATTCAATGTATTACGAGTATCAGGAGCCTGTTGCTAAAATCCCTTCACACCGTATTCTCGCTATAAACCGTGGAGAAAAGGAAGGATTTTTAAAGGTCAGTGTAGAGGTTGAGGAGGAAACCTCACTTGCCCTTATTCACCAACTTTTCATAAAAGAGGGTAGCTCATCAACTGATTTCTGCAAAGCCTCTGCCGCAGACAGTTATTCCCGCCTTATACTCCCCTCTCTTGAAAGAGAAACTCGTACCAATCTTACAGAAAAAGCCGACGAACAGGCTATCAAGATGTTCGGCAGCAACTTAAAGCCCCTTCTTATGCAACCGCCAATAAAAAACAAAACTGTTCTTGCAGTCGACCCTGCTTACAGAACAGGTTGCAAGCTTGCAGTTGTTGACGGTAACAGTCGCGTGCTTTTCACAGGTGTTATTTATCCCACACCTCCCCAATCAAAAATTCTGGAATCTGAAAAAAGGGTTCTTGAGCTTATTGATAAATATAAAATAGACTGCATTTCAATCGGTAACGGAACCGCAAGTAAGGAAAGTGAAATTTTCATTGCCGATACCATCAAAAAATCAACCAGACCCGTATCATATATGGTTGTAAATGAGGCAGGCGCATCCGTTTACTCCGCTTCAAAATTAGGTGCTGAGGAATTCCCTGATTTTGACGTTTCGGTTCGTTCTGCAGTATCCATTGCCAGACGTTTGCAAGACCCTCTTTCGGAGCTTGTAAAAATCGAGCCGAAGAGTATCGGTGTGGGTCAATACCAACACGACGTGCCCCCTGCAAGACTTGAAGAATCTCTTTCGGGTGTTGTTGAAGATTGTGTAAACTCCGTAGGCGTTGACCTTAATACCGCCTCCGTTTCCCTTTTAAAATACATTGCCGGCATAAGTTCGGCAACCGCTAAAAACATAGTTGCTTATCGCGAAGAAAACGGCGCCTTCTCAGGCAGAAGCGAGCTTAAAAAGGTTAAAGGTCTCGGTCCTAAAGCCTATCAGCAATGTGCAGGATTCTTACGTATTCCAAAGGGAAAAACACCTCTTGATAATACGGGTGTGCATCCCGAAAGCTATGATGCAGCTAAAAAGCTGCTTGATTTGTTCGGCTATTCTCAAAATGACATCGCTTCAAACGGCACTTCGGATATCGGAAGCAAGGTTAGGGAATACGGTCTTACTAAAGCTGCGCAGGAGTGCGGTGTAGGCACACCCACTCTTACCGACATTATCACCGAATTAGAGAAGCCAGGTCGCGATATCCGTGATGACCTTCCTAAGCCTATGCTCCGTTCAGATATTATGGATATGAACGATTTAAAAGAAGGTATGGAATTAACCGGCACCGTACGTAATGTTATTGACTTTGGTGTATTTGTTGATATCGGCGTTCATCAGGATGGTCTCGTTCATATTTCACAGATTTGCGACCGTTTTATAAAGCATCCTTCCGAAGTTCTTAAAGTTGGCGAGGTTGTAAAAGTAAAGGTTTTGGGTGTTGACTCGAACAAAAAACGCATTTCTTTAACTATGAAAGGTGTAAATCAATAAGATTTAAAATATGTAGTGACAAATTAATATATATATGGTATAATTAATAGGATTTTAACGAATGCGAGGTACTAAAAAGTGCTTGAATTAAACAACGCTCTTGAACTTATTATAAAAACAGTTGAAAAAACATCCGAAGAATACGGCTTTAAGGTTGAATACCCGGATGGAGTAAGACCGCCCGAGCTTCCCATTCAGGTTGTCGGCTCGAAATCAATTATTATGTTCCGCGGTGAAAACGGCAGAATCCGAGTTGAACATAACGGTGATAAAATTTCACTTCACTGTGCACGTGCCAACGAGAGCGACACACCCGATGATGATATGCGCCGAGTTTCTCTTTCACTTCTTGATTTGGAAACCTTCAACGAAAAGGATTTAAAATATCTTGCTGAGGATTACGCAGAGTCTTTCAAAAAGAATTTCTCATCAAAATCCCCTTACAGCGGCAAAAAGGCTCCCACACCCGTATCAAGAACTCAGGCGAAAAGCGGTGCTCTCGCTTACGATGCTAACACCTTAGGAAGCCGTTTCACAACAATCTTCCCCCAACTTCGTGATGAGTACAAAAAGAATCTTGAAAACTACGGCGAGTTTTTAGCAGAGGATTTCTTTGTCAATCACGGTAACGCTCTTGTACTTGAGACAATCCGCCAAAATGATAAAATCAAAATGCGACAGCTTTTTAAATTGCTCAACGATATTTACGAAGACGGTACTAATGATACACAAAGCCTTGTAGCAGTAACAATCCTCGGTAGCACACTTGCTGCTAATACAGAGCTCCTCGAAATTGCTCAGGAATACTTCAGCGACACTATGAGAGAGCCCGTTACTGAAATCGTCAAATATCTTGCTAAAAGCAAAAGTGCAAGAATGCGCCTCGAAAATCCCCCTGTATACAAACCTAAAAAGAACAAGAAAAAAGGTATGTTCTCCTCAATGCTTGGTATGTAAAATGCAAAAGCCTCACCGAAAAGGTGAGGCTTTTTTAATGAATAATGAATGATGAATAATGAAAAATGAATAAGGATAAACTTATCACCCTACTTTAGGGAGGTGATATCATTTTAATTTTATACTCTATTTTCGAGCGAATCATAATCAAGGATAGTATAATACTCCTCTTTCATTGCCTTAGAAATGAACTTTAAAGCTACTTCCTTTGACACTTCACCCTTATAATAAAGTGTTTGTGTGTCTTCGTCCCAATATACACCTCTGGCTGCCCGATAAATCATATCGTATTTTCCATACTCAGGTTTTACATGAAAATATCCATCTTTACAAAAAACATCAATTACTTTTACATAGTAGCGATTCATCGTTTCTTTTAGTCTTTGAGAAGCATACTTTCTTATTTTTGAAAAATTATCTGATGAAAACAAATCAAATAATTCGACTTCCTTTAAAGGAAGATATTTGTTACATAAAATTTCACTCAGAACTTCTTTTTGTCCACATTTTTTAGATTTCTTGAACAAGAAAACCAATTTCGAAAAATTATCTTCATTTACACTAAGCGACTCTAAAGCATATAAATGTGTAAAATATAAATTGTCGAGATGTTTAAATACCGCTGATAAAATGATTTTTTCGGATATGGGGATTTTATATTCGCAAACAACTTTCAGTCCATTATCAGCAAATAATATATCATCAGACAAAATTGATTCTTCAAGAAATGTTTTAATATTTTTAGACATAGGATGTCTGAATATTGTTTTTAAAACACAAAGCCTTTTATATTTATCTTTATGTGTAATATAGCTTCTAAGTAAATCAAAAGCCTTTTCATCTGATTTATATGACAGTGCTTCACAAGCAACAACAAATCCACTCATATCGCCGGTGGATAATATTGTTTCAAGTTCTTCAATTGACTGATTGTATGGTACAGAAACGCCGTTTATTTTTTCTGTTCTCATAAAATCACCACCCACGTATAATTATAAACCTTTTTCAAATGTAATACAATACTAAGCGAAGCGTTGCAAAAAAAGTTTTGAAGCAACACCTCCCCAAAATTATTCATCATTCATTATTAATTTAAAAGCCCCGTTCAACGAACGGGGCTTTAATTATTTTACGAACTTGCGATTTCGTTTATTATAAGATTTCTTTTTTCTTTCTTGTAAGTACGAATGCTGCAGTTGAAACTACGCAAACTGTTGCTGCAAGAGCAATACCTACATCACCGGTTTTTTCAGATGTTGATGATGAAGCCTTTGCAGTTGTTGAAGCTGCTGCTGCATTTGTTGTTGCTACTGCAGTTGTTTTGTCGTCTCCACCTTCATCGCCACCGAAAAGGTTTTTAAGGAACTCTATAATCTTATTAAGAAGGTCTTCAAATGAACTGAAGTCAAGACCGAGCTCACTGAGAATATTTTGGAACAATTCGGAAATGTCGATATTGTCATCAATTAACTGTTCGATGATGTCAGTAATTTCTGCGTTACCGAGAACATTTGCAATAGCATCAGCAAAGTCTGCGAATGTTACACCGTTACCGGAAAGCATATCTCTGATAACCTGAAGAAGTCCGTTGATTCCGCTTACTTCTGAGTTATCGCCCTCACCCGCGGAGGTCTCGCCCTCTGTTACAGGGGGTGTATCGGGAGCAAAGTTAAAATTGATTACTCTGTTTTCATAGAGAGTAGTGGTTGTAATGTCGTTTTCAACCTTATCATCCGTACGGAACTCATCAATATAAAGGTTCAATGAGGTTGAAGCCTTTGATGTATCACGAACATTGAAGGTGATAAACAAAAGGTCTCTCGCCTGGTTTTTGCTTACACCGTCGCCCGAAGGAATCCAAGCCATAGCATACTGATTATCAGTATTAGACTTAAGACCCGATACAAGAAGCCCGTTGAAGTTGGGAGTTATATTACCCGAACCGTCATCTGCACCTGCAAGACCGGCTTTAGCAACGCTGAGAACGGTGGGGTCAAATTCGAAATACAAGTTAACGCCGACAAGCTTTTGAATACCCTTGGGGGCTTTAAGGACAACTGTAAAAGTAGTTGTTGATACTGCAGCAACCTGCTCAGCAGATTCTGCGTAATCACCCTCGGTTACCAATGTAGTAAGCGTGGGAGTTACAGCCGCAAGACTCATCGGCGCAATGCTGATGCAGATAAGAAGTGCGGAAAGAAAAATCGCAAGTATTTTCTTCATTAAAATCTTTCCTTTACATGAAAATGTGGGGCTAAACCCCGTGCTAACTCGTGGGCATAGATATAGCGACACTTATAGCCTAAAGAGATTATATTACAAACCGCGTTGAATGTCAACAGATATTTTGTTTTTTAATATCTGTTTTTTTAACCTTCCGAAAGCTATCTTTCGCCCCAAAAACCTTGATAATTCAAGGTTTTTGGGGCATTTCGGCATTTTAAACAAAATAACAATGTTTTTTTCTAACAACCCACCAATTAAACCTTAGAAAAATTTTTGTTTCAATTCATCTAAGGACAATTCTTCATCAAATTCGCCATTAAAATTTTTTAGTGAACCGATAATACATTTTTCAATTTTCTTTTTTTCCTCTTCGGTTTTATATACAGCTGTATTTTCAACCGCGGGAAGCCCGAAAATACCCAAAGAACAGGCATCGGAAAGCTTTTGCGGTATCATTTTCACCGTTCTGCCGTTTATACTGCGTTTTGTGAATCGGCAATTTTTATCACATAAAGTGCAGATATAATCTTCATCTTCAAAGGGAAGTGGCGGATTTTTAACCGCGGGAGTTACGCTTACTAATGCCCCCGTAGGACAAACATTAACACAAGCACCGCAGGAAACACATTTACTTTC
>JAZNVE010000009.1:0-43726 GCA_045592665.1 Acutalibacteraceae bacterium | reverse complement strand
TAAATTCTGTGGGTTCAAGGTGATATCTTATCTTCTTGGTGTTGATATCTTCAAGGAATTTGCCGTCAACCTTGATATGGTCAATAACGGCAGACTTCGGAAGCTTTGCAAGGAACGAAGCGGAAAGATTTCCTTTGTAATCGGTGAGAACGCAACTGTTCTCATTGGCTGTGAACTTCTTTTTAATTGTTGTTAAAATGTTCATGATAATTTTCCTTTCATATGTAGTATTCAATTTCGATTTGACTGTAACCTGATGCAGCTATAATGTTTATAATATCGGCTTGGTCAATTATTGAATCCAAACCAAAAAGTACATAACCACCGTAATCGATTTGATATGATAGTTTGCGTATTATCGTTGCTACAAATTGCATTGATAACAAGCTTATATCATTAATATCAATCCATTCCGCATAATCATTTAGCATTATTCTCACTCTTTTAACATCGGCATTTACAGCGTCATCCGGAATATTCAATGCAATAACAAAAACACCTGTATTTGAATTGGTGGAAATCGTGTATGTATCTGCTTGGTTGATGACAAATGTTTTATACGGTCTGTCAGCAAGAAATTTACCGTTATAAAGAAGATTTCCGTTTTCGTCCTCGCTGAACTTGTTGCGAAATGCTGTGTTTGCTTCGATTTGGTCAATGTATTCAGGTAAAATTTCTTCTCCGTCACCTGCGCCCTCAATTAACTTGCCGTCAAAAAGAAGTTTTCCTTCGTCTGACGTTGTTAGTTTATCAAGAGTATCAACATTATCCTCAAGTGTTTCTCTGAACCAAGTGTTGAGAGCTATTTCAGAATAAACATCAGGGTTTTCTGCATCTGCAATAACATCTGTTCCATGTGCCGAACCGCCAAACAAAAGAGTTATCATAGCAGATTTGCCAAGATAATCGCCTTTTTCATCGTATGCCTCAAGCTGAACACCAAGCTCATAATCTTGTGTTAACTGTTGCCATAACGGAACACGGATTTGTTCGTCAGCGTTAAAAAACTTTGAATGTATCACTTCGCCGTTAGTCATAAAGGCAACGGAATACATTGCCCCTATGACATCAACAGGTTTCACAATAACAAGTTCGGTTGCGTTGTGTTCGCCAAGATAACCTGCTTCTATAAGCGAAGTATTAAAATCAATCATCAAGTGTCGCATTTTCAACCGCCTCACTTTCTGTTTTTGCGTTTGTTTCTTCTTCGATTAACTGCAAAAGCATCTGTTCAGCACCTACAAGAGCGTTGAGATTTGCTGTTACTCTCTCTTTCTGTGAACGGATTTCTGCAAGTTTTGTGTTAAGTTTGTCAAGCATTATTTTTCACCGCCTTTTAAGGAATATCAATAGCAATCCATTGAACATCTGAACCGTAAGACCAATCTCCGGAAACATTGTTTGTTCTAACAGTAAAACCATCATATGAAACGTCAGTTAATACTGTAGTAACACCAACATCACTTTGCGAATGTGATTGTATAGGCGTGCATATAATTCGTGGAGTTCTCATAAAGGATTTGTTGAAAATTACAGAAGCACCTGACGACGTAACCCCGGTTAATATTCCCGATTGAATATTTCTGCAAGACGTAAAAAATGCGTTTGTAATATTTATCTGTTTGTAAACATTTATGCAATTTTCACGAAAAGTTTCGTCATAAATAAAATCCATATATGGGTCAGGATTGTCTTTGTCCGTTGCTATTCGTAACGGATGTTTTTTAGCGTCGGTAAAATACAGCAGTTCATAAGCACTTCCTGCTCCAAGATTTGCGTATACACTTCTTAAACCGCCTACCTCGGCTTCTCCATAATAATTGCCAAGACCACCAACGGATAATTTTGTTTTGTAACCCGATGAATCTGCTGTTTCAATTTGGGAATTGTTTAAATCAAAATAAGTGTTTTTGTCAACAGAACTTATTATTCCGTTAACAATCATTTCACCCTTAACATCTTTATAACAATAAAGGTTTGTGACATAAGCACCCGACGATTGCCTATTAAACGCAACGGTTATCATATACCAACCCGCTTGTGTTACGGTATACGATAAATCAATGTCGGTAATAGAACCTGTTGATTCGTTGGCTGTATTTTCATAAGAAACAACGTTATAATATCCATCTGATTTTGAGCTATATTTAAGATAAACACCGTTGTCGCCTGAACTTTTTTTATAAGCTCTACCACCAAATCTTAAAACATCACCTGCAGAAGCATAAAAAGGAATACCGTTTACATCAATGTTTCCACCTGTGTAGCTTGAAGACATTGTGATTTTGGGGTTATAGTTATAATCGCTGTCCGATGTTATTGTAATATAAGATTCATTATCAGAAGTCCAACCCGTAGCGCAGTTACCGCTTTGCCAACCAACATTAACTTTTTCGGCGGTTATTGCACCTGCGTCAAGTTTTTCTGCAGTAATAGCACCTGCACCAATTTGAGCAGCACCAACCGAACCAGTAAGAATTGTCGAGCCTTTAATAACCGTTACACCGTTTTCAAGTGCTGTTAAACCACCCAAAATAAGATTTGTTGATGTAGCGGTTGTGTTTGCCGTGTTTGCAACTAACAAAGCATTAGAAGCATTATCATTTGCTGTGTCGGCGGTGTCTTTAGCAATGTTTGCTGTGTCGGTTGCCGTTTCTATTGAATCAAATAACGAGTTTAATTCATCATTAAGACCCCTGACATTTTCTGTGCTAACCACAAGTGTACTCGTATCAATTACACTTGCACTTAACTTACCGACATCAATACAATTGGCATTAATATGACCCACACCATTTTCGTCAATATACAAAGCCAAGGCATTAAAGCTCTGACCACCATTGCTACTAAAACCGATACCACTACTATTGGCAAGAATAAGATTGTTTGAGCCGATTTCGGTTGAGTATAACTTCCAACCTGAATTACCTTTTGTTGGGTCGTTTTCATCAATAGGAATAAACTCAAAAACGCTACCTTTTGTTTGTGTAATAATGTCGGTTGCATTTTTAATCGCCTCTTCCATTCGTGATAAAGCTCTATCAATTTTTTGCTGTGTTGGTGAAGTGAGTTTGTAATTGATTGTCGTTTCGCTTTCGCCCAAACTTTCAATTGTTTCGCTCAAACCGCCATCAAACGTCAAAGTGCGTTTCATTATGTAAAACGTAGATTTTGTTCCATCAATTTCAGTTACTGTTACAATTGAACCGGGAGCGTTTGCAGGGCTTCCTCTGTATTTGATTTTTCCTGTTTTAAAAAGAATTTTATAATCAGCTATTTTTTGATTATAAATTGCTTGAGCAAGTTCTTGAGTAATATACGGATTTTCAAAATTTATTGAATATCCGCTTGCATTATCGGGATAAACAATAGGGTTGTTTTTTGTGCCTGTTTCAATTAAGTTTATAACATATTCTTTTTCGGAAACAGAACCACCGTTGATATGAATTCTGTTTTTTTCAATATTAGGGTCAATAGCTTGTTTATACCAATCAAACTCAATTTCAAGATCGTTGTTTATTTTTACAAAACAACCATAACAACCTGCCATATAACCAAGCGTTTGTTTGCAAGTAAAACCACTTAATGGTGTAAACCTTGTTTCAGATGTTTCAATCTCTGCAATTTTTTCTGCCACGCTATCACTTACAGTTAATCCGTATTTTTCGGCAATTTCAGTAACAATTTCAATCGCCGTAGGATTTGCTAACTTTGTGACATATTCGTGGGTCATTGTATAACTCAAATCATATCCCGTAATAGTTACATCATAATTTCCGTTTCTTAATTTTGTTGATTTTATATCATCAATAACAAACGGTGTGCTATACAATAAGCTAAAAACAGAAGGATTGTTTTTGTTTTCATAAACGCCCATTGTTAAACGAAACGGCGAAGAAGAATATTGAGTAAAAAAACTTGAAGTTACTGATTTGGCATAAATAGTGCATTTAGCACCGACAACAGAACCCATAGTTATATTATTATTATCTGTTGAATAGTCAGATAATGTAATTTTAGGTAGGTTTTTAAGTGTGCTTCGCCATCGAGAACCGTTCCAAAACTGTATGTTTGGCATAGTTAAATATCTGTTAGGAGATTTAATGTTTTCAAGGTAATTACCTGTGTTTTCTAATAAATACATTGTTTTTCTCCTTTCTTAAACTTCAACTATGCTAAACGCAATATTTTCCCACATTGGCATTTCGCTCGCTGTCGAATATATAGGCGTAGTCCTGTCGCCTACATAACAAGTTGCTGTTGACGTTCCCGCAGCTTTATAAGGGTCGGGATATTCAAGTTCAAATGTTACGTCTGACAAAGCGTTAAGCAAGTTTGCACACAAAACACGATTTAACGGTGGGAAAGTGAATTGCCACTTTATTTTTGTAGCAATCCTGTCCCTCATCATTGTACCTTCTTGATTTCTGCCCGTTTCTGCGCTGTCAATATCTTGCACAGAAAATATTGCGCCACCGTGTGCAGGTTCGGGAAGATAATTTCCATCAAGAGCAACGCCATTTATTTTGAAATAGTCTGCCATTAATTATCCCCCTTTACACTAACAACGGAGTGTTGCCCGTCTGTTTTACTACACCGTTATGCCAATCAACAAAGGTTTCACCAAGAACATCACCGTTAGGCAACATAACAACAACCGTTTGACCGCCATTATTACCGCCTGCGTCACGCATAGCCTGATATACACCCTTGTAAATACCGTCAACAATCTGCTGATTATTAGCAACTGTTGTTCTTCTGCCGATAGCACCGACCATTTCTGCGCCCGCTTCACGAGCCACAAACAACTGACCCGACGGAATATCTGTACCGCCCTGTGCATACCATTTAACATTAAGTTTAGGTATCTGTGTGGGAAGGTTAAGTGCGTCAAGTATCTTGTACTTCCAATCGGAAGGCGGTAACTGTGTTGCTGACCACTCAAAATGCGGTGTTTTAATTGTTGATTTCCAATTTGCAAAAAGATTTTTAAGTTCTGTTAATTTATTGCTTGCATTTGTTACCATTTCTTGAAATTTGGTTTTTACTTTGCCGACAGTATCGTTAATACCTTTCATAACAAAGCCATCGTTCCAAGTAGTAGCCGTTGCAAGACCCGCCGCACCTGCCATCAACAATCCAAGACCTATACCGGGTGAAACACCGCTAAACAAGAGAATTGCACCAAGAGCCAAAGAAGCACCGCTAACAATCATAGTAATTATTTGAATTTGACGTTTAGTGTCGTCACTTATTTTGGTTGAGTTTAGCACAACAGATGTTACAAGCCCTACCGCACCCGCAGCAACCAAAGCAATCGCAAGCGGTGTAAATGCACCTGAAAAAAGAAGCATAATGCCAAGAGCCAACATAGCCCCTGAAACAATAGATGTTAAAGAGCCAAGCAACGATGTTACTTTTCCGTTAGTGCTACCCCAAGCAAGACCAACAGATGCTACTAATGAGCCTGCACCAACAGCCAACATAGCAATACCAAGAGGCACATTTATGCCCGAAAACGTAAGGATTGCGCCTAACGCCAAACCAAAGCCCGCAACTATGCCCGTTATGTTTTTAAGTGCGCCTCTTAACTTTTCGTTTGTTGTGTTCCAATTAACAGCAACCGTTGTAGCTAAACCTACTGCACCCGCTGCCATTAAAGCCAAGCCTTTGGGAATACTTACACCCGTAAGAACCAAGATAGCACCCGTTGCAAGTGCAAAGCCGCTAACAATAGCTGTGATTTCTGTAAGTTGCGCTCTGATTTCGTTTTTTATTTT
This sequence comes from Acutalibacteraceae bacterium, assembly GCA_045592665.1. Lineage (GTDB taxonomy): Bacteria > Bacillota > Clostridia > Oscillospirales > Acutalibacteraceae > DTU089. Next base: position 37,946 of record JAZNVE010000009.1, on the reverse strand, counting down.
TTCTGCTTCGGCATTAAGAGCATCGCCCAAGAAGTCATACTGTAACAGGTCAATATCAAAGCCAACTCCACCGCCTGCTCCTGTACCCGAAGCTCCGCTTGTTGTGTCGTTAAGTCTGTTGATTTCGTCAAAACCCATAAGAGTGCGTTTAAGCTCTTTTGCAGAACCGTTTGCATCGTCAAGGTCTGTTGCAATATCTCCAACAGATGTGCTTACTGACGAATAGTCAACTTCGGGCAATGTAAAGCCAAAAAATAATGCTATACTTTCAGCGGCTTCTCTTGCCATTTGAGCCATTGCTATAAGATAAGGCAACATTTTGTTAAGTAAAGGAATTAAAACATTGCCTATTGCTCTTGATAACTGTTGTACCTGTGCTTTTAAAATTCTTGTTTGGTTAGCAGGAGATTCAAGGGTTCGTGCCATATCACCCTGAACCTGCGTAACCTGTGACATAATAGCGTGATAACGAAGCATTGATTTTTCAGCTTGTGTCATTGCTGTTACGCTTTTATCAATGCCAAGTGCATACGCTTCTTGCTGTAATCGAGCAACTGACAAGTCATAGCCCAATCTTCTTAACGGTTCAAGTTCGCCTGCTAAACCTGATTGCAGTTTCAACATAGCATCTTGAACATTTATGTTGTAGAAAGAAGAAATGTCATAACCCAACTGCGTGAGGTTTTTTGACATAACAGCCGCTTTATCTGCCGCAACGCCAAAACCCGTAGCAAGGATATTAAATGTACCTTGTGCTTTCAGCCATTCAGCAGGGTCAATACCCATAACTTCACTTACAGTTTCGGCATATTTTCTTGCTTCGTCTGCATACTCACCCATAGCAACAGTAAACAAGTTAAGGTTTTCGGTGTATTCCATACTTTTATTAACTGCGTTGCCGAGGTATCGCATTGTCTGAATAAAAGCGGCACTTTTGAGCATAGACTTTATTGTTTTGCCAAACATATCCATTTTGCTTGTTGCCTTTTCGGTTTTTTTGTCGATACCTTCAATAAGAATTGCAATGTCGTGTAATTCATTGGTGTTACCCGTAACCTCAACATTAATCACAAGATTATCTATATCAGCCATTATCGTCACCCCCTTGTTTAAATTTATGGTTAATCATTACAGACATAGCCGCAAACTTGTTCATCATAGCTTTTTGTTTGCGTTCCATTTCTTTTTGTTCTCGTTCCTTCTGTTCTTTAACAGTAAGCGCATAAGGTTCAACGCTATATTCGTGAATCTTTGCGTTTTTTGACGGGAACGAAACAAGAATAGGTGCAACATCACACAAAGCTTCAAAGAAATACATTCCTTGCAACCACATCTGTTCGTTTGTTTGTTTTTTCTTTAATTCATAAGCCTTACGGTAATACCTTGCTCGTTCAGGTCTACCAAACCAAAACTCGTCATAAGTCATACCGATGCTCATATAGAACGGACATTGTTCTTCAAAAATTTTGTGGTAAGAAAAAGGGGCAGAAGTTTGACCTTCCACCCCATTATGGGTAGACAGTTCACTTACCCATTCTGCTCCCAAGTTAAGTTTCCCTCGTCACCTTTGTCGGGTTCGTCAAACAGCGAATTACTCGTTTCAAGGTAAAGTTCAACGAGAGCTTTGATAAGGTCTGACTTTTTAGGCATAACCTTATAAATTTCATCAACAAGGTTTCGTTTAATACCTCTGTGATACTTTGCAAAAGCATAGTAAAAAAGCAGAGGAATGTATGTGTTGGGCTTTTCGCCAAGTTCGTCTACTTTAAAGCCCTGCTGTTCAAGAAGCACAGCCGTATTTCTGTCAAAATCAAGTGTATAATTTACACTCTTATAGGTAAATGTAACTGCGTTTGCCATAATTTAATTCTCGCTTTCTTTGTAATTACTCAAAAGTAATAGGTGTGGAAGGTGCGATTGAAATTGCTATACCAACAACTTCGTTTGTGCCACCACCTGTTGTATGAGCAGATAATTTACCCTTAAAGTTAAACTTGCCTTTGTCGCCCGTAGGTGTAGGTCTGCCGTATTCGTCAGGCTGTGTTTCATCACCGCCAAACCAAACAGCATAATCTGTGTCGTCTTTGCTTTCTTTCGCCTTGTCTTCTTCTTCGTATGTTTTTATTTTTGTGTATTCGCTCTTGTCATAATTGGCACTAAAAGCAAGAGCCTCGACACTCTGAATACCGGGAATAGAGGTACTCATAGGGTCTGAAAGTGTAGTTGTGTCAAGTGTTTCGGGTGTGCCGCCAAGGTCAGGAAAATCTTTAATGTCAGTAACCTTTGTATATTCACCGACACCGCTTTTTCTCATAAGGAACACCTGATATGTTGAAATAGCCATAATCAATAACCCCCGTAAATAGTATCGTCTTTTCCAACTATGCCTACATATCTACCCATCATTCGGGCAACAGTAGGGTCATTGGAAGCTGTAAAAGGTTTAGACATACGCCTAAAACCCATTTTTCTGTATTCGTTGTCAACAATAGAATAAATTGCTTTGCATTCGGCTTTTTTAAATGCGCCGTTGGTATATACATTGACTTCGTGCATAACATAGGCGTGGTTTTCTTCGTTTGAACTGTCAAGCGTTTCAGCAATTGTATAGTTGTCTGCTTCAACGATAGTCACACAAGGAAGTTCAGAGGGCGCAAGTATTTCTTCGGAACTCATATTGACTGTCGGAAATTCTTTCTTAACAGCCTTTGAAATTCTGTCAAATATCTGATTTTCAATATCAATCATTTATACCGAAACTCCTCTCTGAAAATTCTTGTTATTTCTGCTCGCATATCTTTTGAGGCGTCATACATTGCTCTTGCAGGTGGATTACCTTTGGTTTTATAAACACCGTCAGCAATTGGTTGACCCGCATTGCCTTGTTCACCAACATAAATCCAACCGTTAGGGTTAGCACCTTTACCTTTGCCGTATGTTCCGTGTTTATAAGTAAGACCACTCGGCTCAACAAGTTCAGGATTAGCAACGCCCGTGCCAAACTCAATAAACAAGACCGTTTCACCCGAAGCAACAACTTGATACTTTGTGGCTGAAACTCTTTTGACTTCAACCTCAACATCATTTTTGCCTGCATAAAATGCTTGTGTGAATTTAACTCTTGCCGTGCCACCGCCAATAGTAGCAATCCGTTCTAACGCTTTACTGTATTTGCTTGACAACTGATTTGTATAGGCTCGTATTTGCCTTGCAACCTTGTCTGCGTTTGTTGTAATTTTTACCGTACCCACTATTACTTCACCTTACTTATTGCAAAAGAAACCGAGTTTAGTGAGCGTGCAACCTTTTTCACAACATAATCAAACATAGGGTTGCCATGCTTATCGTGTTCAACCTCTTTGTCAACCCACAAAACGGTGTTTTCATCAATAGGAACATTTACATTGTCAAGCACAATAACCTTGTCATACTGCAAGTCATTACCAAACTGTTCAATCTGAACATATCCGCTTGAAGCAGAAATATTGCCTTTGCATTCAACGGGATTGCTATACAAAACCGTGTATGTACCTGTCAAATTGCCGTCTGCATCAACATTTTCTTCTTTGTCTAAATAAAGGGCGTAATAAAATGAGGTTTTGTTTCTTTCCAAAGTCCTCACTTAATCACCCCCACAAAAGGAACGATGTCCTTTAACATACTGTCGGGAACACCCGCACTTTCATAAGAGCGTGATATTCCGTTTTCTCCGTGGGCGGTCTGTCCTTCTGCACCTCTCTTGTTAAACAGATAACAAGCAATTTCACACACCTTGTAATCGTATTTACTCGGAATGATTTTGCCCTCTCGACTACCGAAAGGATAAAGCTTGTTTAAAACTGCTTCTTCCGCAAAAGAGAGGTACACGGTCAACGTTTCGTCTGTCGGATTATCCGAATTGCCTACCATTGATTTCAATGTTGCAAGCCTTTTAATACTGTTCATTAAGCGTGTACCCCCTTTTCTTATATTGCAGATTTAATAACCGCCAAAATATCAGCCTTTAACATACTGCTGTTGACACCTTCGATGCCGTATTCGTCAGCAAACGCAAGCAATTCAGCTTTTGTCATGCTGTCAACATCGTAGGCAGGCTCATTCAACAGCGACGTTATTCCCCCGCTTCTACTGTAACAACAGCAATAGCGTCAAGGTATTCAGCCCAAAGCTTGTGACCCATAATAGCCCAAGAATTGCCCGTTGCGGTTGAATAATCACCTTCGGTAGCAAAACCAAGCATAGGAGCTTTGCTGTCAACTGTGTAACGAAGACCCATTCTTGCGAAACCGCTGTTTGAGGGGTCAGCGTAGTAGTCAATGATGTTGTTTACGGGGATAGCAAGGATTGTTCCTGCGGGGATATCTTCCTCTGCGGCAAGAATCATTGTTTCTGCACCCATAAAGTTCTTTACATACTCAATACCAAACTCACTCTGAATGGTAAGGTTAGCGGCACCGAGATATTTATAAGCATCCATTGTGTTGACATAAAGAACAACTCTTGAACCGTCAAGACGGAGCGACTTAAACTTGTTCTTTACAGAACCAATAGCAAGGGCAACGCCCATCTGAAAATCGGTTGCATTTTCTTTAAGTGTGCCTGTAAGAGCAAAATCATAAAACTCACCGAGAATCTTGTTAAGGAGTTCGTTTCTGAAAGCTTCATCTGTCTTTTCAATAGCGACTTCGGGACCGTACTGGTCAACATCTTCGATAGTAATAGCCTTGCCATATTTTTCGATAGTAAGGTCAGCGTGTGCAACTTCTGTTACAGTAGCCTTTGAAAAAGGAATCTTCTCACCTTCACCGATGTTGCCGTCTTCAAGGGTAAGCTCTGCCTTATACGATTTAAGAACAGTACCGGGTGCTTTCTTAATAGGTCTTGTAACACCCATAATCTGTGTAAGTGCCTGCCAAGTCTTTGCAAAGCTTGATACGAAGTCAATACGTCTTGCTTCAACCTGAAGGTCAGTTGTCATAGTAATATTGGGTTCTGCCATAATTAATCACCTTTCTTATGAAAATAAAGTAATGTTTTCGGCTATTTTCTGCTGTCTTTCAACAGGGTCTTTAATAGCCATAATTTCTTCGGCAGTAAGAGGATTATCTACTTTACCTGCCGTTGAGGGTGTGGGCGTTGATTTAAGGATTTCTGCCCTCAATTCTTTTTCCTTGTTATCACCGTGCTGTTTCATATAAACAAAAACTTCATTCATTTTGCCGTCTGCAAGCGAAATAGCCGCTTTTGTTGCAAGGTCAGCATCGTAACCCATAGAAATAAAGCTTGCATTGTATGTAGCAACCATTTTTTCTTTTTCGAGAGTTTCAACCCTGTCTTTCATTTCTTGAAAAGCTGTATCTCTTGCAATCTTTGCCTGTTCTTCTTCTGTAAGAAGCGCATTGTGCTTTCTTTTCCATTCTGCCGCTTCGGAACTTGCCTTGTTAATCATTTTTTTGTAGTTTTCGATTTCAGAAGTACTGTCTTCAACCTCAAACGCTTCAAGAGCCGCAAGCTTTTCTTCTGCCGACATAGCGGAATATCCCGCAATTTTACTTGTGTCAATCTTTGCCATAATAAAACCTCACATTCTGCGTTTTTTAGTGTTCTCTCACTTATTTTGCGTTTGTTGTGTTCTCTCACATTCTGCGATTAACGTCTTCTCTGACGATATAAAAGCCTTTCGGCTATTCATACTTTAAAATGCAACGGCAATTAGCATTGTTTTTTGCCGTGCCAAACATTCCCGGTGCTTGTCCTATATCACCGTCAGGTGTATAGAAATCGGCATCTATCGGAATTTTTACCTCTGCCAAATAATTGTGGTTATCTCTTACTCGGTTGTCGCCAACAGTAATCCATTGTTTTGTGCCTGCTCCACCATCTTTTGCCCTGTCGTCTGCACCCGTAGCCCACATTCGATGTGCTTCGGTGTCAATAACCGTTTTAATGCCCTCAACGTCACCATTGTCGTAATACTCACGCAAGCGGTCATATAATGTTGCACCTGCTATTTCAAGGTACAAAACCGACATCATTCTGTTTGTTTCGGGCTGTCTTTCAACATCATCGGACAGCATATAACCAACCGAAGCGTAACCTTCCAAATACATATCAATCAAATGAGCTTCTACGGTGGCTATAAGCTCGTCAAAGCTGTTGGGTAATGAATCTATGTACCCGTCAGCAAGAGTGCTTATTTCGTCAAATTTAAGCAAATAACGCTCAATTATTTTCTGCATTGGGTGTTACCTCTGTGACAGTAGGTGCAGGCTGTTTTGCTTGCTCTTCCTCGGCATATTTTTTGCTCATTGAATAAGCAAGTTCAGGGTCAATAAACATACCGCTCTGTGTAAATGCCAACTGCGGATGAATCTGACTATTGCCAAGGAGCATAGTAAGAACTTGTGCTTTCTGCATAATGTTTTCGTAGTTGGTTCGGGTAAAACGAATTTCAATGTCTTTAAGCTCAAGGTCAAGGTCAGTTGTGGTACGGAGAATATGCAAAGCAAGCTTCAAAAACTCTTTTTCGCTGTCTTCAAATACAACTTGTGTTTCTTGCGCTCTTGCTTCCGCTGCTTCCCAACCGTCACGCATTATTACCGCAGAACCCGTATCGCTTGTGGAACTACCACCATTTCTGTTAGGCATACCGCATATAGTCAGTATTGCTTCGTACATATCATCAATAACGGTTTGTGTCTGATTTTGGTTAAGCTCTTGAGTAATAAACTTAACGTCGCCGTTTTCAGGTACTTTAATACCGCCAAGCTCTTTAAGGCTTTTAAATTCCGCAGAATCAATATCAACGCCTTTAAGCACCATAAGCGACTGAATAAACTGCTCTATGCCATCAATTCTGTTTGATACTGTGATGTTAATAGCGTCAAGCAAATCAAGCACAATTTCAAATGAGCCAAGTCTTGCTTCATTGGAAATATATTCAGTAATAGGTATCTGACCTAAACTGTGAGGCTTATTAACAGTTACAACCAAGCTTTCATCTGTGTCCTGAACCTCAAAATAGGTGGTAGGTGTGTAAATAGAGTAAACCTTTTTGCCGTCTTCGGTGACTACATAAGTAACGCCTGCCAAATCACGGTTTCCAAGACCGCTATGCTTGATTTTGAAAGTGTTTCGTGGATCAAGCACATAAATAACAAGAGGCGAACCGTCATTGTTTATATCTCCCTTGTCGGGAAGTGTCATACGATACGCAACACCGCAAGTGTGAAACCACGTAGCAAGTTTTTTGTCGTTTGAAGCCTTTTTGGCTGCATACATATAATCGTTAAGTTTTTTAATGTTTGCTGTTATGCTGTCGCCCTCTGACCTGCCAACATACTGAACGGGTTTACCCATAAGGTAACTATCTTTAAACGAAACAATTTCATTAGCTCTGTTGACTACGATTTTGTTGCATATTTCGGGTCTTATATCTTTCTTTCGACCCAATATTGGTTGTTCACCGTTTTTATATTTATACAGATAGTCAATCTGCGTTCTGTTTGTGTCGTGTATTCGCATTGCTTTTTCAAGCACATCAATGACATTAGCGGCTGTTATTTCGCTGACATCAGAGAAAATTTCTTTTCTGCCAAAAAAACCCATTGCAAATACCCCCTTTTATATAAATCTCTTAAAGACTTCAACTCTACGCTGAATAAAACTTTGTGCATATTCTGCAAACATTGAAATAGCGTCGGGAACATCATCGTTCTTGTTTTTACCTGCCATAGTGTATGAACACAGCATTGAGATAAACTTGCCGTAATCGCTTTGCTTGTTGTATTTTTCTTTAGCCTTAAACAAACAATGTTCTTTAACCCATGCTGAATTTACAATAATTTTGGTTTCTTTGTTCGCTGTTGTGAATTTGGTGGTAATTTTTGTTCTGCCACCTTTTGCCTTTATTTCATTTTGAACTGTTGTTGCAACTCTGCCACCCGCATTGTTACTTTCGTAATTAGCCATTTGAACGTTGTTGCGAAGTAAACATTCAATTAGTTTGCCGTCAACGATTTCGGGCAAGTTGTTATCGCAAATAACATCGTCAATGTAGTAATAATCGCCATACTTATAACCGACAATCTGAACGCAATAGTCTGTGCCTTTGTCTTTGGTGTCGCAAACAGCAATAATGATTTCAGGTTCTTCATCGGGTAATTCGTAATAACGCTTTAATTCTGCTTCGTCATATACAAGACCCTCACGTTCAATAGGCTCATTCATAAACAACGCCCTAAACGAACAATCATCAAGGTTTTCTCGCATATCCTCAAAGTATTTAGTGTCAAAGCCAACACCGTATTTATAGTTAAAATTGCTTTCGCCTTTTTCATTTAAAGCGGGAATAACAAGACACTTAAAGCGTGAGTCTTTGCTATACATACGCTCAAGTCTGCCGATAGGGTCGTGAACACTCCAACGTGTAGCCAAATGCAACTCTTTACAACCTAACTTTTTACGGGATTTAAGGTCGTTAGTGTATGCCTGCCACAATTTATCAAGACGCTCGATAGACAATGCTTCTTCAATACCGCTAACAAGATCGTCTGCGGTTAATATCTGTTCACATCGTGTAGCACCTGTGAGCGACGCTCCGATAGCTCGACAAGTCAAAGACGAGAATCTATGTTTTTTCTCAAGGTCAATAGTCTGCTCTTTGGCATTAGTAATAGGGTCTTTCCAATCAGGGTAAACATCGTGCCATAAGTATTCTTCTTTGTCGTTAATAATGCCTAGAACACCTTCGTAAATACTGTTGGTAAGAATATTACTGTGACCCGAAGCAAGAGAAGGCTTGTCAGGGTTAGCACCAATGAGCATTGAATGTAGAAATATTTCAAGCGTACTCTTACCTGAACCCGGGGGGAGAGAAATAGTCAATATGTCTAACTTATCGTCAATCAAATCCTGAATTGCATCAGCCACGGGTAACAACTGTTCTCTGCGGGGCAACCAAAAACGCTTTGACGGCTCACGGTTAAGCTCAAGGTAAAGCATATAGCTGTCGAAACGCTTGAACTGTGCTTCTAACAACAAGGTTTCCTTATAAAGCTTATTAAGGCTGACAGAAAGAGGATTGTTGTTCGCAACTTCTGAACTACACATAGCACGAAGCTTCTTGCACATAGCCCACTTTTTGTCAATATCCGTTTCCTCTTTGCACAGAAAATATAACGCATTGTATAATTCCCATACAGCAGGGGTCTTTTTTATTTTTTCGGAAATTTTTTCAAAAGCCTCTGTTCTCATACCCCACCTTGTTTTCTAAAACCGTTGATTTGCCTTATAATTTTATAATAAAATACAAATAACACCGCTTCAAGTTCAAACAAGTCCAAATAAGTCCATAATAGTCCTGACTTTTGCACCAACACCCGCAAAACCCTAAATTATACTATCCGTATAACACCCAAACAACAAAAAACACCAACCTTTTACGGCTGATGTTCTTCTCAAAACAAAAACAAAACTGATACAAACCGATACTAATTAGTATCAACTTGTAACACGCCTCAAACAATACACCCTGAACGGTTAACAAAGACCTTTTTATTTTGTGGGAGTATTGGAGAGGGTAACTCGGCTGACTTTGCTCGGCTTTATTTCCCCCTCCCGGCTTAATAAAGCAGAGCTTCACGTGCGCACACCTATAACTTATACAAAACTCCAATTTTATATAACTTTTACTATATATATTATACTATTTGTTATACCTATAGAATTATATCATATTATATTATACATAGAGTATTATAATGTATAATTATACAATCTTATTTAATAAATATACAATATCAATTGATTATTATGTTATTATATTGAGTTATAGAGTATAGAATAATAGGTTACTTAAATAACCACTAATAAATAAAACACTACTAATAAATCATAATTGCTAATAGCTCGAATAACTTTTAAATATATTGTGTTTAGTGTTTATTGTAATTATATTGTGGTTATATGTATAAGGCGTAGGAACGGAGCAACGGCGCACGGGTGACAAGTACGGCAATTGATACCCAGTATTCAGGCGCGCCCGGTATTTGATGCAGTGCGGGCAATCAGAGCATAAAAAATACCGTCAACGGGTTTATTCCGTCAACGGCGTTTTGTACGTGGGGTTATTCTGTTGTTTTGGCGTTGTCCCGTTCTATCGTTTCAGATATCGCACGGTTAACAAATCCGTTCAGGCTCTCGCCTTGTTCGGCTGCGTGGGCTTTTATTTTGTCTTTGTTTCCCTTATCTACAAGTAAATTGATACGGTCATATGTTTTGCTAATGTACTTGTTTTGTGCTTTTGTTTGTGCTTTTCCCATTGTTTCACCTCTTTTTAATTTGATAATTTATTATATCATATTGTTTATCGTTGTGCAACTATACATATTATACAAATATCGTTGCGTAACTTTGTGCAATATTCCATCTTGAATATCGTTGCGTAATGATATATAATAATATCAACAGGTAAACACAAAATAAAACGAAAGAAGGAAAAAACAATGAAATTTAAAACAATCAAAGAAGCTGCGCAAGCTTGGGTAAATGAATTTAATGCAATTCCCTACGGCGTTGTTGAAAAACTTGTTAAAGTAAGCCATTACAACGATATAAACGAAATAACACCGCCATCAAAATATGACCGTGTTTATGTTTTTAATGTTAGTGAGTGGGGCGAAATTACAGAATACAACGAAGAAAACGACTCGTATATAATAGAACTTGACAACGGCGACAAAACTGAGCTTGAAGAAGGTGACTTTGAAGTAGAAAAAGACGGTTATTTGCCGATGTGGGGCACGCTGTGGGCGTTTTCTGATAGCTGTGATAATTGGTGGATTGGTGAAAACCTACAAACAATGGCGGACTGTGGGTTTAGAATTTATGAGTCCGAAGATTATAAATATATTTTTGGCATTGACGGGGCGGGTTATGATTTTTATAAATCGCATTGGATTCCTCTTTATAAAGCCCGTGGGCTTCAATGGCACAGCGAAGAATAAATAACAACCCTGACGCCGTGCAGGTATTCACGGCAAAATTTTATTGATAAAGGGAGTAAAAACAAAATGACAGTATACGAATATATCAAAACCGAAACCGACGCCGCAAAACTTTACAACGGAATTAGGGCTATATTATCAGATATGGACAAAAATGGCAAATATCCCGACGATTGGGAAATCAAAAAAATGCAAAGAACCGCCGATGCTCGTTATATTGCATTAACAGGAGGTACAAAATGAAACTTTACGCTTTTAACACCGAAAACAGACACAATCAATATTTAATTTTTACAAGCAAAAAGGCTCTTTTAAATTGGGCGCACGCCGCCACAAGATTAACAGACCCCGAAATATTAGCCCTAACAAAAGAATTAAAGCAGATAAGCAGTTACTATAATTTTTTTGCTTGACAAGCTCCGCAACAAATGATATTCTATTATTGATTGAAGGTGATTATATTGCGGGCTTTACTTTTAATACTTGCAGGGCTTGCAGCATTTTATAAAGAATGGACTAAGGGAATATAAAAACAAATTCAGGAAGGAAGAAAACAAATGAAAGCTTTATGTTATAACAGAGTGGCAACAAAAGAACAAATAAAAGGGGTTTACACATTGAAAACAGCAACGTATATTACAACACGCTTTGATGTAGCGGATGATTTTTATGTTGAAGTAACAGAAGAAAATAACACGGTAAATTTTGTGCTTTGTCGTGAAAATTTTGGCGTAAAATCTTTTATGTTTGGATTAAACCGAAAAGAAGCACCCCGCAAAGCATGGGAGGAATTAATTATAAAAAATGTTGAAAATTATATACAGATTTTTAACGAAGAATTCCCCGAATAAACAAACACCCGTTCACGGTTTAACCGTGGGCGGGCTTTTCTTTTGTTCTGATGTGCTGCATCACGGCGGGAACGGTCAACGCCTGAATTATGATTGATTTTGCTATATGCCGTTTATTTGCGTTTTAATGCCGTTTTTAGCGTATTTTGTTTTGGTAATGTAATTTGACTATTAAAACACAAAAGCTTGAATTTGCCCTATTAGAAGCCAAAAAACAAGCATATTATAATTAATATTCTGTTTTAATTTGCATTTACGGGCAATATAACGCCTTTTAACGGGCTTTTCAGAGTGTCGGCAAGGTGTAAACCCTTCGGAGCTTGCAGCGGTATTGTAGAGCCTTTGAACGTCTGCAACGGGTAAAGCCCCGGAACGCTCGAAACAATACAAGAACGCCGCCTATTATATTATTTTACCTGCATTATAATATTATAATTAAAATTTTTAAAACTTTGTTTCGCTCGTACGCCCACACGCATACGCATGGGAAAGTCGATAGTCGTAGCCAAAGTCGAAAGTCGTAAAGCCTGCCAAAGTTGTAAAAGTTGTAAAGTCGGGAAAGTCGTAGGGCAAAAAACAACAAACCCCACCGAAAGTCGATGGAGTCTGCTGTTAAGAAGGAAGAATAACAAATGATAAACAAAAAGTCAATCATTGGAGATGTCTGTTTTTTGCGGAAGTTGATTTATAGTCGGAGCTTCCTCAATAAGAGCCATAACGTCGCTCATAGTCGTTTCGTTTGTAACTGTTTTCTTCGGTTCAACTGCAACCTCTGTTTTGTCAGTATAGCCAAAGTTGTTTTTGCCGAGGAATATTCCCGTCACGGGGTTAACTTGACCGTTCTGCATATAGTCTTCCAAAGTCGCATCGAGTACGCCCATAACACGAACACAAAAGTTGTAATGTGTTTCAACTCTGTTTCTGCCTGCGCACCAAGCATACCAAGTCTGACGAGGAATGCCAAGCCAAGCACATAAACCTGCTGTACCAGGTTTAATATCCCTTTCAACGCATTCTTGCAGATAAGCCATTGTGCGTTCCATAACTTCTTCAATTTTGGCAACGTCAATCTGCGGAAGTGTTAACGCCTTTATGTTAAGTTCAAGAGCGTTTTTCTTTTTCTTTTCTCGCTCTTGCTGTTTTTTACTTTTGTAAGAAACTTTGTGTACTTCGCCCATAGTTGATTTCCTTTCTAATTTATAGTTGACAAGTTCCCCGACCCGTGAAAGTCGGGGATAGTCAGAGAGAGGAGAAACCATCAGCCAAGCACCGTAACTACATTTTAAACCGTAAAAGTTGATTATGCAAGTAGTTAAAGGTGCGAATTAGTCCGTTTTGGTTTCGTCTTCTGTATTTATTATGCTTTTTCCGTTTACTGCTGCTTCAAGGTCAGCTAACAGTTCGTTACATTCTTTAACAAGCTTTTCGTTGGTTTTGCGTGAAGCCTGCAACCATTCTGTTAATGCTTTTTTTTCAACCTCAAGGTTGTTTATTTTCTGTAAGCAAACAAAACAGCCTGCGCAGAAGCCAAGAACAGCAAAAACAGAACATAAAATCACAACAATTGCTACGTTCATTTTTTATCCCTCATTTCTTTAAGTAATTGCAAAGCGTTGTTGTGGTGCGTGTGGTAAGTTGATTTGGAAATTGGAATAGTCAGGCACACCTGTTTAACCGACATATCGTCAATATAGCGCAAGTTGATTATGGTTAACTCCAACCCAACAGGAAGTTGAAACACAAGGCTATATATTTCATCAACTAACCGTTCTTTTTCAAGAATTGTGTTTGCAATTTGGCGTTTCTCGGTTTCGCTTGTGCAGTTGTTGAGTGCGTCATTCAAAAACCGAATAAGCCGTTTGGTTGGTGCGTACTGTTGAAGATATAATTTTATTTCTTCCGTAAACCTCATCCCCTCTTTTTTTAGTTTTTAGTTTGTTTTGACAAAGCAAAGTTGTGTTCCGCTATAAATCTGCGTTGTTCTTTTTCGGCAAACTTTATTTTGTTGATTTTGTCAACTTCCTTGCGAAAGTCGAGATACTTTTGACAAGTTGAATGGCAACCTACTTTGCGGTTAGGACAGTTTTTACAGGGAACTTTGTTCATTCTGTTTGTCCTTTCAAGTCAAAAAATGCCCCGCCGTTGTCTTGCAACACTTGATATATGCCCTTTGCAAACATATCAACAACTACTTCTTCGTTTTCAACTTCAATTCCTGCGTGATTTCGTATGCCGTGTAATATTTCGTGCCACAATGTTATACAACGATGTTGATGCCCTGCACCTCTTGTGTTTGATAACGAAATTGTGCTTTCTTCGTAATTAATAGCACCGTAACACACGGCATCACCAAGAACCACATTATCCTCATAGTTGACGGCATAATCAACACCGCCTATTCGTATTTTTTCAGGTATTTTCATTTTCTGACCGCCTTTCTCCAAAAGCACAATAAAAATCTTTGCCATGTTCAAGAAAATATTCGTTATCGCCTAATGTTCCGTACCATAAAGCGCAACGCATAGGGTCGTGATAATGTTTACACTCTGAACAACGGACAACTTCAACAGCATCAACTGTCGGCATTTTGTCAATTATAGAACGAAGTGTTACTCCTTCGGGTTTTGTGCCTTCTTCGTTTTCTACCAAAAGATAAGGTATTTGTTTTCGGTCAATTAATTCTTTACTCATTATTTTCACCATCCATTTTTGCACCGCATTTAGGGCAATAATCAAATTCACATTCACAAGAATATTCATAATCACCGTCTTCGTCATATTTTGTTTCGGAATAATCGGCACAACAAAAGCCACATACCGAACACAAAAACTCGTCAACAGGGTGCATTGATGTTGCGTTGTGTCCGTGAACAACCTCGACCACATCGGCGGTGGGGAATCTTTCTTTGTTTTCTATTGCGGCTATAAGAGTGGGAGAAACCGCCATATTGTGAAGCCAAGCTATTAAACTTTTACGCTCAATAAATTCAGCCATTGTCATTCTCCTTTTCTTGTTTCGCAGGATAACTGTTCTGCTTTTTGCAAATGTGTTTAAGTGAGCAAATTGGCTCATAAAGCTCACCGCACTTGTCACAATAACGAACAGTAAAACAATGCCATTCGGGGTATTCAGGGTTGTTTCGTTCAGTCATTGTCAGCACCTCACTATTCTTACAACTTTGCCGTGTTTTGAAACTTCTATTTTCATCTCGTTCTTTGAAAACCCTGCAACACAAACACTATATCCGTCGGCAAAATAATACCAATAATATTTTTTTATTTTGTTTCACTCCTTATCAAGTTCAAGCAGAAAAGCCACATTACACGCTATATGCCATAAATGAGGCAATCCGCTGTCCTCGTCAATGCCGTGTGGGTTTTTCAGCCACTTACAAATATGTCGCATAAGTGCTGCACGATACCTTTTCGGCTCAACCTGCCTATAAGAAGCCTCACCATACTTTTCTGCGCCGTGTGTCATTACTGCGCCCACAGCTTCTATGATTTCGGGCGGCACAAGGTCAAGCCTCGGTTTACCGCCATCGTGTTTTAAACCGTCTGTTACTACGTCACGCGATATAATGCCTTGTATATGTTTGGGTGTATATTTTTCGCATTCAAGAACAACTGCATCATCTGTTGCTTTGCATAAACACATATCTGCTCTTTGACAATTAACACAAAGATTGTTCATTTTGGTTCACCTTCCATCCAATTAAAAGTAATTCCGTTTTCTTCTTTGAGCGTGTCTTTAATTTCCTGCAAAGTAACATTACCGCTATGCACGCTGTCAATATAAGATTTCCATTTCTTGTTTTTTTTCTCAAGCGTAGATTTAGCAAACCCGCAATCAACGTCACTTGCAAGACCTGTAACAACACATAGCTTAATTGCATTGGTCATTGCTTCTTCTTTTGCGTTGTCAACAGCCTGTTGCATAGTTGTTTGTGTCGGCACTCTTGCTTTCATTGTTTTTTACCGCCCTTCAAAAATCTTTCTGCTTCGGATTTAGTTAAAAAACTCGTCTGCCGATTTGGTCAAGGTCGTCAAGTCTGAATTTTGCAGGATGAACACAACCCATAGTTTTATTAACAACCCATACTGTGTCGCCAATTTTGCAGGGCATAACTATCACGTTTTTACTAACCAAATAATCGGCAATTGTTTCTGCCTTTGCTAATGACATATCAGGCAACCCAACAGCCATAATCAAGCAGATTAATTTTTCTTTGTTGTTCATTTTTCAACCCTACTTTCCAAATAAGCCTTAATGCACTCCAAGCAATCATAATCTGCGTTTTTGCATTGTGCGTGTGGAACTCTTATGTCACCGCAGATATATTCTCTTATACCTTTGCCAGAAATAAAGTGTTTCATGAAATTATCAAGGCTCATTGCCGATATTTCAGATTTAAGTTTTTCAAACTGTGTCATTGTTTTTTGTCCTTTCTTAATTATCTTCGGGTGCTTCATCACCCCAACAATCCCAACCTTCGATATTTTCACGGGCAAATAATTCAATGCGTGGGATATCACCCAACAGTTGAATTATTCGGTTTCGTGTTTCATCCGGTTTTTTGCTGTGACTTTCTACTGCCGACTCAATTATTTGATGAACCGAATGTGATTTCACACATTGTTTTGCTTTTGTTTTTGGACTGATTCCCAACAAGCAGATTTCTGCGTTTGCTCTTGTATAAGCACCCATACCCCAAAAATTCTTGTTGCTTTTGGCATACTTTTTTACCCACACAAAAGCGGCTGTTATATATTTGTAACCCCAAGCCCTTAACACTTCTATTGCTTGATCTATATTCGGGAATGTAGCCCACATGAAACATATAGAATCATCAGTAGCGATTTGCCGTACAGGAAGTTTGCATATATTTTCGGTTTTCATTGTTTCGTAATGTTGCTTTGCCATCCCCCGTGAATTTGTTTTGCTACCGCTCTGCTTATATTCCCATGGCGGATCGGCATAAATAATGTTGTATTTTTTATCGGTGTTAAAAATGTCAACTTTCATTTTTTTTCCTCTCTGTTATTTTCTTCGTAAAGTTCTTCAAGACCTGCAGTTATAAGACTACTGCAACCGTTAAGGTCTGCAAGAACCGCATTGATATATTCTTTCTTGCTTTGCTTTTCAATGCCATAAAGCAGGTTTTCAACCCTATATTTATGACCTCTAAAAAGCACCGTTGTTTCTTCTCGCATACAAAACGTTGCGAATTTCTGATATTTTGCTTTTTCTTCCTTTGTCATAATCAATCTTCCATAAACGGGATATCCGTATATCCTTCTTCGTTTGGTTCAAATGGTTTTTGAAATCTTTGATACTTGCCGATAAACTCAATGTCAAACACACCACATTCGCCGTCTTTGTTTTTTGCCACAATCAACTGTTTTTTCTGTTTTTCGTTTTCATCAGGCGTATGTATAAACAAAATTTCGTCAGCGTCTTGTTCAACTTGACCGCTATCTCTCAAGGTTGACATATCAGGTTCGGTTTTATTTGCTTGTCTGCTTAACTGACACAGGGCGATAATTGCAATTCCCGTTTTCTGTGCCATATTGTGTAAAGCCATTGAGATAAGTGTTGTACGCTCATAAGAACTACTAACAACAGCAGAAGTTGAAACCAAGCCGAGATAATCAATGAAAACAACGTCTGCGTGATGTTTTATTGCAGTAGCCTTAACTTCTTCAACTGTCATACCCGCAGCTTCAACAATTACCAAGTTGATATTTTCAAAATACACTTGCAGACTTTTGACTTTTTCAATTTCAGAATCCGATAACGTTCCCTCAACAATTTTGCTGTAGTCAATATTTGCAACTCTTGTTATTATTCGATTAAAAAGTCTGTCGGAAGATGTTTCAAAACTAAAATAAACAACCTTGTGCCGTTCTGCCATACTGACAGCCATTTGTAAGCTTAACGCTGTTTTTCCCTGTGAAGGTCTTGCGCCAATAACAAAATAATGCCCTTTGCCAAGCTTTATTTTGTTGTCTACCGCATTAATTCCTGTTCTGAAATATTCTTTAATCTTTCCCATGTTTTCAATAAATCTCCCAAATACACCTATTGAATCGACAGTTGTTTTTCTTTCAACAAAGTCAACGCTTACCGCTAAATCGTCAACAAGGTTTTGAATGTTGTTGCTATCAACATCATCTTCAAGAGCGTTGCCAATAATCTGTATTTTCTGATAAGCCTTTCTTCTTGCCGAAACTTTCTTAAGCATAGATATGTGTTCGGCATAAGCAACAGTAGAAACAATTTCTGCTACACAGTTATACAGTAGGTTTTTAATTTCGGACTTTTCTTCTGTTGGAAACTCACCTACAATAACCAACGGGTCAATAGCCTTACCTTTGCTGTCGAGAACAACACAGACCTCAAACACTTTCCGATACTGCTGCACCAAAAAATCATTTATGCGCAAATTATCAAGTGCCAACCTCATAGCGTCGGTATTGAGCAACATATCACCGATTATTGTTTTTTCAAGCTGATTATCAACAAAGAAATTTTCGTGGGAATCAATCCCAAGCATCGTCCCAATGAACATACTTGCTCACCTCTTTTTTTTGCTCCCCACTCTCTGTAGATAATCTTTTATGATTATCTACAGAGTTTCTTTTACATTTATTAACATTATTTGTTCGTGTCCGTTCTGCTGTCCCATCTGCTGACCCTTTTGGTGTCCCTTTTGTGTTCCTCGCAGACTGATAAATCCCATAATTATCAACGGTTATAAGTGTCCCGTTAGGTGTCCCTATATAGTCCACCATTTTCCTCGTTTTGAGTCCCTCTAAAAATCGGTCAACAGTTTTGACGTTCCAACCCCATCTTTTGGCTAAAAACTGCCTTGAACGAACAAGCTGACCACGCTTAACACAAACGATTGAACCTTTGATAAATTCTTCTTTGTCTGTGTGATTTGCAAGTAAAAGCAAATCAATCCACGCCTGACCTTTTGTAAATGGTTTGTCGCTCCAAAGATAACTGTCACAGATTTTACGGTGAAGCAAAATATAGCCGTTACCTTTACTCACATTCACACATCCTTTCTAACCGTTCTTTAAGTTCGTACCGCAAGGTCTTATAAATCACCATTGGAGATATTTCAGAAGTGCAAAATATAAGCTGTGTGTTATATCTTGCCTGCCAAGCCATAAGACTTGCAATATAAGCATCTTTGTTGAATTTGGTTTTGTATCTGCCTGCAAACAACATATCCCAATTCGCATTCTCAACAAGCAAATAAAGCTTGCCGCCATTGTCTTTGGCTCTCTGAAACTCTCTTGCAAACCTATCTCTGCCTACCGTAAAGTTGCGTGAAAGCTCGTCAAGGCTCATTTTGCGTTCAATAGCAACAACACCGTTAAGGTTTAATTCCGTGCCGTCAGGCAATGTGCAGGCGGCTGAATAATCGCCAAACCCACACATTTCACGCCTTGTTTCACACGGGAACGCAGACAACCTGCGCATTAACGCAGGTGTCGGCTGTTCTCTTGTGTCGTAGATTATGACCATTGATGCAAGTGCATCGTCAATCTCTGCATAATTCATAATCAGAAGGGAAGGTCATCATCGGGAATATCCTGATAACTTGAAGCTGACGATGTGTCTGCTGTTGCTGTGCTGTTGTTAAGAAGTTTGTCTTTGGGAAGTCTGTAATTGCCCGTCTTGATTTTCTCAACAGCAATAAACTTAAAAGGTCTTGCGGTAAAGCCTGTTTTATCGTTGTATTCCCATTCTTCGTTGCGGAAAATACAGCCAACTTTTTTGCCTTTGAGTTTTGTTTCATCCCAATCCCAATGATAGCCGGGGTTACTGTCCTCAATAGCACCAATAAGAGCTTTAAGGCTTGATTTAGTCCACTCGTCTTTTTCTGTGCCATCTTCTTTAGGAAGGTACTGACGAAGAACACCTTTCCACTTCTTGTCTTCGCTCTGCTGTGAGCGATAGTCATTAGCGTAAAAGTCTTTGAACTCACCATCGGCAATGTCTATTGAGATTTCAAGCTTTTCAAATGTACCGCCGTCACTACCCGTATATGTGGCTACCTTTGCACCCATAATGTTGACGATATAACCGCCTGCGGGAAGTGCAACTTTTTCTGTTGCTGCCTTTACGTTTTCCCAACCGTTTACTTTTTTCATACTGTTTTATCTCCTTTAAAATAAAAATTATAAACCATAATATTGTGTCAGCCCCATTGTTCAGCCATTGTTTTTGCAACACCTAATGGTGTTTGGCTTCTTAACCTTGCACATTCTGGGTCATTCCAGCCTATAATTTTACCGTCAAAATGACTTTTAAAAATACCTTGTGTTCGCTGTTCTTTTGGCAATGGCTCTTTTCTCGTTCCTTTCAATGGTTTCAAACCTTTTAACCACAAGCAAGTTTTCTTGCACTCTGTTTCGCCTTCAAAATCATATGGATTATAAATACAATCGGGTTTTCTATAAGCACTTGACATAATACCTTGTGGATTTTCAACGGCTATTTTTTCACAGTCAGCAAGCATTAATTGCATAAAAAATACAATTGCTTTTTGTTGTTCTGCGATTTTATTGGATTTATACTTATCGTCACCCCAATATAGCCACCGTTGACCACTATTACATAATCTTGTGCAAGGTGGATGAGCAATTATCAAATCCCATTTGCCTTCTATATAATGTAATGTTCCGTCAGCAGTAAAAAATCTTATTCCGTAAAAATGAGGGTGTATTTGTTGCGGATTTAACACTTCCAACACATCACCTTGTATGTGCCACTCAGGATGCCCACCCGAACATTCTTGAATGTCGCAAGAAAAAGCATTGTGACCTCTTTCACGAAACGCAATACAAACTCTCTGCGATTCTTCACAAGCTATTAATATATTCACAAAACCACCCCTTATAATCCATAATATTCTCTGATTTTGGCATCAACCAACGCAAGGTCATTGTCAATAACCAAATCAAACATTTCCATAGGTGACTTTGCAGGTGTGCTACCGTCACTCTGTGTTATGAAGTTGTGATTAACTCCGTCTGTCTGACACATAAGCACAATGCTGAAAAGACCCTCAACCGTCAGCTTTTCGTCAAGCATTTTGCCTATTGTTTTTGCCTTGATTTTGCCCTCTGCCGTTGTTTCGGTGTGATGCAAAAAATAAACTATGCAATCAGGCGGTGTTTCTTCAATTACGCACTTAATAAGGTTGTAAAAGTTAAGTGCCATATTTGTGAATTTTTCATAGCTTTTATCTCCTGCTTTTCGGAAAAACTCAAAACACAGCAGATATTGGCTATCGTCAATGACGTATCGCTTGTAATTGCCTTTGCGAAGTCCGCTGAAAATCTTTGGATAATCAGCACCGTTAGCAATTGCTTCTATCTTGTTTCTGAACGGCAACGGCTTACTTGCTACGTTGTAAATAACAACCTCTTTGGGGTCAAAATTGCGAAGCGAAGTTGATTTTCCGCTACCGCTTTCGCCCAAGATTAGACAAGGAATTCCCATAAATAATTACTCCTTTTTTTGTTTCTTTATTTATCGTTACGGGGCAAAATTCGGGCAAATCAGCATAGTTTGGGTTATAAACCATACGATTAGTCAGCCTACACCAAAACCGCCCCAAATCGCTTTCTGCACGGCAAAACGGACACCATATACACCTGACATCGTTTTCAGGGAAATGAATGTCTATGTTTGCCGTACCGTGGGTGTAAAAACTCACACCGTTTTCAAAACTTTTCGGCATTTTGTTTCTCCTTTATAAGCTGTTCTGCAAACCACGATTTATCGCTACCTATAAACTCTATGCAACTGATATTCGTTATGTCCTTAATGTTGCGTAACTCTCGCATAAGGATTTCGCTTATTTGTTCCTCGGTGAAGACAGAGGCTACAAAACCATTAATCGAGATTGCTTCCCTTGCTTCTTCCTCGTTACCGAGCCTATAACAAAGTTCATAGTCCGTATCGTGCTGATAAATACATTCATCACACATGCCGCTTGTCAGTTCACTATCTGTAAACCACTCACCGCAAATTTTGCATTGATACATTTCTTCAAAATAGCCTTTGCAGTACGGACAAACACCTATTTTTTCACAAGAGCCGTCTGTCATTCCGTGTGCTTCGGTGATAATGTCGGGTTCTTCAAATCGTCTGTCGCATTCGTGGCATTGGTATCTCATTCGCTCACCACCTTTATCTGCTCAAATCCATCAAGACCAAGCTGAAATGCTGCCATAGCAAGTGTGTGTGCATCGTGATATGTGCTGTATATCCACCACTCACCGTCTACAAGTTTGTAAAGTTTGTAAGTCATTTGTTTTTTCCTCTCTTTGTTATTATTAAAAGAATTTTATTTGTTCTTTAAATTCGGGTTCATCATCAACCTTGCCCGCAAGACAAGACTTAATAAGATGAATTATGACCTCGCAAGTCCAGCCGTTGCCTAAAATCTTATACGCTTGTGAATCGCTGACGGGGAACTCATACCATTCGGGAACGGTCTGTAATCTCTTGCACTCTGAAACTGTCAATTTGCGAATGATATAATATCCGTCTGCAAGTTTTATCGGGTATTGCTTGCCCTTAATGGTGATAAGTCCGTTTTCAACCTTGTAAACTCGGTATGTTTTGCCATCGGCTTGTGAAATTGCTTTTATTGGAACGTCACCATCAAATTCAACGGGAATTGCATAAAGCCCCGTGTTAGAACCTACCCCACCGCTTGTTGCTGTTTGCGAAACCGCTTTTCCCTCAACGGAATAAACTCTATTGCCTTGACCGCCCCCGTTTACTTCCCCGACTTTTAACGGTACGGCATATAAGCCCGTTTTTGCACCCATTCCGCCGCCGTTTCCGCAAAGGGTAACGCCCTTTCCTTCCGTGCTATAAATACGATATTGTTTCGAATCGTGCTTTTCCTGATTTTTTGCTTCATTTGGATATGTGCCAACCCTACAAGGCTCTGCCGCCATTGACCCTAAATGCTTTTCAATCGTGTGCGGTGCATTCTGACCCGTTGAATAATAAGCTGTTAAGGCAAATGATTTTCCGTCTTTTGTTGTTCCTACGGGTTCTGCTACGGCTGTTGCATCAAAACCGTTGTTTGTAATAAAATTTGCAGTTCCGTTTTTAAAATATTGGGCTTTAAGTGTGTGACACTTTCCGTCTGCCGTAGTATTGACAGGTTCAGCAACCATTGTTCTTTGGTTTCTTTCGATTGTGTTCCAAGCACAAGCACCATCGTATGTTGCCGTCATACAATACGATTTATCGTTTGTGGTTAGATCGTTACCGCTGATAAGAATGTCTTTCAAAAGGATTCCACGGTCAATAGGTTGTTCGACATTGACTTTTGAATAAGTGCCGTCTGCATTCCGCTTGCCGACCCAATACAATCGCTGTCGGTTTTGAGCTGATACAAGAGCCGAGTTTATAAGCACCGCTTCAAAGCCAAAGGCTTCATCAATGCTTGCCCTAATTGACTTTGACATTGATTTGTTGTTTTCATAAATAAAGTATTTTGGTTTTGCTTCGTGCAAGGCTCTTATATACTGTTGGAACAGTTCCCAGCCCATACCGCTTGCCTCGGTTTCTCTGCCGTTTTTCTGTGCGATACTCCAATAGGTGCAAGGTGAACCGCCTACAAGCCAATCAAAGCCTGCATATTCGGTGAAGTCTGCTGTAAAAACATCGCCTTTTTCTTCAATCATCGGAAAATTATGTGTTGCAGTTTTGATTGCATACTTGTCAATCTCATAAGCAACATATCGGTCAACCTCTATCCCTGCTCCAAGCATTGAAATAAAGCCACAAGCCATACCATCGAATAAACTCAAAACCCTCATTTAACCACCCTCTTTCTTTCTTTCATAAACGCATTCAATTTTTACGCCTTCTTGTTCGCCAAGTAATTTGACCAACAATTCAAGCAAATCCTGACCATTAGGTTCTTTGTTGCTTTTCTCCATATCTCCACCTTCCTTTGTTGCCTAAAAAGCAACACACAAAGCAAAAAATAAAGGCATTATTTGCCCTTGCCAACCTTTAACAAAACGTCAGCATATTGTATTCCAAACTTCTCGGCTTCTTCGTGACTTTCAAAATAGATGTCAATGTGTTTGCCGTTAACTTTTGCTCCACAATCTTCTGCCCGGTATGTATTATTACCAATTACAACCTCATACCCATAAGGTATAACATCTTCATCAACAGCAATAGTACGCCCCTCTTTTGCTCTTACACCCGTAGAAGTCATATTGCCCCATTTTCCCGAACACTCATAGCAAGGACAATACGCAGTAAGTTTAAACTTACCCATATCAAGGTACATTAATTGAGTTGTAGGTTGAACAGTTGTTGATACAGCTTGTGTTGTTGGCTCTGTTGCCAAAACATCTTGCATAATTGCTTCAGTTTTTTTAACCGACCTACACCCAACAAAAAACAAAACGACAGCAAACACAATTAAAGCACCCAAAACAAAAACGCAAACATTATTTCTTTTTGCCATTTGCCTTTTTCCTTTCCACGTCTTTCAGCAAATCGGCGGCTGCATCGTGTATTGCTTTCATTCGCTTTTTTCTTTCTTCCTCTGTAAGTATAGGTCGGTAGCTCCGTATAAAAACATTAGGCATTTCAATTAAAACAGGTTTGTTGTAAACATCATTTGACATCACACCACATCTTTCATTTTAAATTTTGTTGCCCGAAAGGCAACATATTGTGTAAAAAAAATAAACCTACCAAATTTTACGCAACATCTTGTGCAAAGAAAATTGCCTGTCGTTCTTCCAATGTGGTAATGCCAAGTTCTTCACAAAGAATCTGAACCTGACCCGTTCTAAACTCTGAAACATTCTGACAACAGTTTCTAAATCCCTGCCGTGACATACCACATCTTTTCGCAAGATATTCTTTTTTCTTGCCCGAAAGTCTGATTTTTTCTTTCAAAAGTTCATAATTAGTCATATAACTATCCCCTTTCTGTATTAATTTTATCGTTTTGTTAATTGCCTCAAAGACAACAAGATACGCTATCATTTTAACTTTATTTTGCCTAACTGTCAACACAAATTTACAAAAGTGAAAAACAGGTATTGCATTTTTGGCAAGTTTTGTGTATACTATTAATATGTCAACACCCCAAAAGCAACTAATTTTTGCATTTTTTATGAAACTTTCACAACAAATTAACAAAAACTTTGTCACTTCTGCCTATTGTATTTAGTCCGTCAATGGCGTACAATGTAGGTACAATATTTCATTGAAGAGGTGACAATTTATGAAAACTGTTGGCGAAAAGATTAAAATGCGCAGAAACGAGTTAGGCTGGACTATGAGAGAATTGGCTGATAAAATGGGTTACAAAAATCAGTCGGCAATCTCAAGAATTGAAAATGGTACGCGAGATATTCCGCAGTCAAAACTTGCCGAGTTTGCGAAGGTTATGAGAACCACCGTTGGTTATCTTATGGATTGGGAAGAAGAAAACAGCGTTATTTCTGATTTAACCGTAAGAATGAAATCCGACGTTGAGTTTGTGGCTCTTATTCAGAATCTTAACGCACTTAATCCTGAACAGCTTGCAAGTGTTAAACAGATTGTTGAAGTTATGTTGATGAAGAAGTAATATCTTATGTGTTTATTATAAGATGATAGGTGTACCATAAAACGGACTTTTGAAAAAGAGGTAAGAAACAAATGGCAAGAACAAGAAACAACATAAACGAAACGAATAACAAAATTGAATCTGTTGCTTGTTATATTCGTGTAAGTACGGAAGAACAAGCACTTCACGGTATTAGTTTGGCTGCACAAGAAGAAAAATTACGCACATATGCAGAAAATAACAATATGCGTATCGTAGAGTGGTACAAAGACGAAGGTGTGTCGGGTCGTATAGAAATAAAAAAACGCCCTGAACTCCAAAGAATGATTCAAGACGCAGAAAAAGAAATGTTTGAAAGAATATTATTTATTAAGCTTGATCGTTTCTTTCGTTCTGTTGCAGAGTATCACGAATGTATGAAACGGATTGGCTCTGTTACATGGTCTGCAACCGAAGAAAAATACGACCAAACCACAGCAAATGGTAGATTTTTGATTACAGCAAAATTAGCTATTGCTGAAATGGAAGCAGACCAAACAGGAGAAAGAATAGACATAACAAACGAATATAAAGTTTCAACCGGGCAACCACTTACTGGGAAAACGCCTATGGGTTATATGATTGTTAAAGACGAAACAACGGGAAGAAAAAAGATTGTAAAAGACCCCGACAAAGAACATATAGTTTATGACCTTATTGAGCATTTTCAGACTTATCAATCACGTCGCAAGACACTTTTATATATTAATGAAAAATACGGGTTATCTTACTCGGCTACAGTTATAAAACGTTTGTTAAGCAATCCGCTTCTTTGTGGTGAATATAGGGGTAATCCCACATATATTTCCGACCCTTATATTGACCGAAAGACTTTTGATTTTATCCAATCAATTTCTCAACGTAACATAAAGAAAAACACCGTTAAACGTGAATACATTTTTAGCGGTCTTATAAAATGTCCTTTTTGTGGTTGCATAATGTCTGGCGGGTTTTATTATAATTACGACAAAAGGTATCAAAGGCGTTACACTTACAAAATATACAGATGTGACAAGCAAAGAACGACCAAACTTTGTGGTTTTAATAAATATCCCACAGAAACCACATTAGAAAAGTTAATGCTTGAAAACATAGAACAATATCTTAATAATGCAAAAAAAATTGAATCAGCAAAAATGCAAGATGTTAATTCTTTTAAAATGCCCCAAAAAAGCATTAACGAAATCAACGAAAGAATTGATCGTTTGAATTATTCGTGGCAAACGGGCAAAATCAGAACAGCAGAACAATACGAGGAACAATATGCAAAATTAGCTAAAGAACTTGAAGAAGTAAAAAAAGCTGAAAGTGAGGTTGTTGTAAAAGACTTTAGCAAGATTGAATCTGTATTGTGCGCCGGGTGGAAAGAAACTTACAATGCTCTTGACGAAGAACATAAAAGGGTTTTTTGGCGTTCTTTTGTTGAAAGCATTGAAATTGATTGGAGCGGCAAAGAAAAGAAAATAACAAAAGTAAATTTTATTTAATGTTATTATAAGGTGTACGATTAAACTTACTGTTTCGTACACAAAATTTTTGGTGATTTTACTACCCGTATTAATTATACCGTTCCCGACGGTAAAGTATATTTACTACGGGTATAAGTTAAAAAACAACAAACTTAATTTCATATTGTTGCACCTATGGCAACACCATTTGTCAAAAATGCACAAAAAAAAAAAAAAAAAACATTGGATATTTAGCTAATTTATTTGTCAAAAGAATTGCTTTATAATGCTAATTGTATTTTTAGAAAGGAAGAAATGACAATGAACAAAATTGAAATCACAGAAGAAATGCACCTTGAAAAAGAATGGTTTGCGGAAGCAGAGAAACAGACTGTTGAAACATTACCTGAATTTATTAACCACATAATGAATGATTATGAACACGATTATGGCACAATCTGTCACGCAATTTCGGCTTGTGCCTTAGCTACGGCGTGGGCAGTAAACGCAAGTGAAAATGGTTGTATAACAGGTTTTCAGGCAGGCTTTGTTATGTGGGATTTTGTAAGACAATGGAGTTATTCGTCAAACAAAACGGGTATGAGAATTCTTGACTATGACAATATGCTTTATCCGCAGTATGCTGAAAAGTTTGAAAAAACTATAAGAAAAGACACATGGGAACAATTACAAAATACCGCAAAAGAAAAGTTACAAGATGCAGAGGGCGTTCACCCAAATGTAGTTGCACATTGGGAAAGCATTGTTAATGGCGTTGTTCCGTTTGGTTATATTGTGACGGATAGATAAAACGAGCAGGAAGTGAATTAACAAACAATATGGCTGTAAGTTATAAAAAATTATGGAAACTCCTGATTGACCGTGATATGAAGAAAAAAGACCTTGCTGTTATTGCGGATATAAGCAATTATACCGTAACAAAAATGAGCAAGGGCGAAAACGTAACGGTTGATACGATTTGCAAAATCTGCGAAGCTTTGAATTGCAACGTTGATGATGTAATGGAGTTTGTTAAGGAAGAAAGGAAAGAATGATATGGCAAAGGTTTTAACAACAGACGAGAAAGAATTAATAGAGCTTATGTTTAAAGACAATACGCCTATTGAAAAAATAGCAAAGGAATTAGGCAGGCATCAGCAAAGCATCAGGAATTACCTTGACCGTGTTGGTCTTAAAAAAATAGGACACAAAAGCGAAAAAGACGAAAAAACTGAAATTGAAAGAAATTCGGGTTTAGACTTTGATGCTCGTAGACACTCCTTATCAACAAACAACACCACACATTTTAATTCTACAAGAAAACCTGATTTTATGCCGCCAGAAGGGATAAGGCGTGGTCAGATTTATTTTATCACAAAATACCCCGTTGTTGGTAACGAGTTTGAGCCGGGCAGACCGGGTGTTATAGTTTCAAACAACCGCATTAACGTTTGTAGCGAAACTGTTGAAATTGTATTTTTAACTACCAAAGAGCAAAAAGATATGCCGACACACGTTGATGTTCGTTCTTCGGGCACAAAGGCAATCGCTGTTTGTGAGCAGGTACAAACCGTATCGAAGCTTCGACTACGAGAATATTGTGGTGTTTGTTCAGACGCAGAAATGGCAATGATTGATATTGCGATAGCAAGTTCGTTAGGGCTTGATTTTAGCAAAGAGGCTGTGCAGACGGAAACAAAATTTATACCGACTGTTATAGAGGTTAAAAACACCGACAAAAAAGAGTTTGCAACAGTTATCACAGAAAGAGATACATACAAGCGATTATATGAAGAATTGCTTGATAAATTGGTGAGAAGGTAATATAAAATGGATAAAATCATCAAAGAATGGGAAAGGATCTGTGCAACAGGTGATGCACCAATTGGGAAAAATTTTGGTTGCCTTGTGACAACCGAACTTGCCAAGAACACACTTGAAACACTTATCCGTCAACAGTCAGAGATTAAAAGGTTACAAGAATGTGTCGGCAAAACCGCCCAAACCGTTTTTTATGCCGAAAGTATAAAAGAAGCAACAAACTCAATTGTTTCTCATGACAAAACTAAATACGAAGAATTAGTACAGGAATTATGGGTTCTTCAAGAAAAAACAAGAGAGCTTGAAAAAGATAACGAAAGACTTAAATGTTATTTGAAGGAGAAACCAAATGGATAAAATCTTTCTTTCAGAAAACGATATAAACTATCTTCTCAAATGGCGTGATGAACACAAAGACCTTGTAAGACAAGCACCTGCCCCGATGAAATCTATTGAAATCATATGCAAGGATTCAGGGTATAATATTAAATGTATTCGTGACGATGATTATTTAAGGTTTCATATTAACCATAAAGGAATGAGCCTCGGTAATGTACAGCTTCGTTTGTTACCGGGTGGATTGTGGAGCAAGGTTAAAGACAAAACAAAGCTACCTGACAAAGACGGAGTGCAATCTGTATTAACTGTTTACGGCTCGTTAATGGCTCTTATGGTGTATGGCAATTCCACAACACAAACAGAGGTTGAGGATTTACCGCCACGTAACATTGTTGATAGACCAACAAACAATAAAAAGTCGTCAAATGCCCGTAAGCCGAAGAAAAAGCAATCCATTACTTATATACTCCGTTCTGATAAAAACAATATTTATGTGGCTTCAAAAGGCAGACACGCAAGCCCAAAGGGTGTGTTTGGCGTTCGTGGTCATTATCGCCATTATAAGAGTGGCAAGGTTGTATGGATAAGCGAATTTCAAAAAGGTACGGGCAAAAAGAAAAACAAAACCTTTAAGGTTGGGTCAAAGGAGATTGTTAATGGATAAAATTGAAAACATAAACAACTTAACACTTGCACAGTTAATTGAAATATGGGAATTTTGTAATGGCGCAGAAGATTGTAAGAAATGCCCGTTGAATGACAAACATTGTGCAGAAATATTACACACCGCAACTCTTGAAGCGTTGAAAAATTTGGTACAGCTTGTTGACTTGCAAAAGGAAGAAATTGACGATTATAAACGAGATACAATTCCAAGACTTCAAGACGCACTCAACCGAGCAAATAAATATGGTATGAATGCCGACAAAGAAATTAACAGACTTGACACTGCCCTTGCTTCTGCGTTAAAATTCAATTCAGACTTTGAAGCTGACAAGAGGTTGGCAAACGTTGAACTTGACAGATTAAATTCAGAGGTTTTAAGGTTTGAATCTGATTGTAAAACACTTTCTGCTGTGTTGTCAAAAGATGTTGACCACGATAAAGAACTTATCAGCACTTTTGTGGGCTTTCTTGAAGAACACGCAAGAGATTGGATTTTTCAACGTCCTAATGCGGGTTATGAATATACGCTGAAATATGTTTATATTGAAGAAGATGTTAAACGGCTTGAAAAAGAATTTTGGGAAGGTGACAACAACAATGAAAACCAACACAATAATGTTTGACGGACCTTATTCGCCAGATAAAATTGCAGAAGCTCTTGCTGTGCAATGGGCTGTTGTTAATGGAGCGTGTGACCGATGCTCATACAAACCCAAGTGTGAGAACAATAGCAAGTTTAAATATCCACCGCTTGCACCTTGTACGATAAAAAAATATGAATTTTTGAGGGGCGATAAACAATGTTAATTCAAGGCATAACCCGACCTATTGACGAATTAGGCAGAATTGTAATACCAAAAGAATACCGCAGACAACTTAACCTCAAAGAAGGGCAAGACCTTGAAATTGTGGTAGTCAATGACTTTCTTGTTATTGGCAAAGCAAGAAAAGAAAGTGTGGGTGAGGAAGAATGACAAACGAGGACTTAATAAAAGCTTTTACAATGAAAGTTAACGGCTATAAATCCGAAGTTATTGCAAAGGAATTTAACGTTACCGTCACCACTTTAAACAACATATTACGCAATGTAATATCAAGTAAAAATCCCGCTCCAAGCATCTATCCTAAATTAAATGAATATATGCTTGTTAATGGCTATACCCCGTCTGATATGAGCAGATTATTAGGCATACAAAACAACTCTTTTGCGGATTTTATTAAAGGAAGAACAAAGCCTTTTGATACTATTGTAAAAGTTATTGGTTTTACGGGGCTTACATTTGAAGAAATTTTTATGGGAGAAATAGAATGAGCAAAAACTATTACAAAATGCTTGAAATGCGAATTAATGGCGCAACACTCCAAGAAATCGCAGATACTTTCGGCGCAACTCGACGTTCTGTTTTTATCACATTAAATTCTTACAAAGATGTACTTGATATAATGATGAAAAGAGGAAATAAAGAATGACCGAAACAAAATACACCGAAATCTTTAAACTCAAAGAAATGCTTGAACAAGCGGAAATACCTTTTGTTTATACTGATAGAAGTTTTCATTTTGACAATCCTTTATTATGTGAGGGCGTAACAATATTTGCACATTACCATATTGAATATCCCGAAGGTATGCCAACCGACAAAAGGATTTGTTCTGTGGTACAAGGTTATGGAACATACGGGGGGCAGAACAATTTGCTCGAAATTATGGGGCTGCTCACCCCCGAAGAAGAACAAGACGATACTGTGTGTGGTTGGCTTTCTGCAGAAGAAGTGTTTGAAAGGATAAAAAAGCACTATGAAAGCCAAAGCTAAAAAACGTAAAAACCCTAAACCGAAAGACTGCTTCACTTGTGATTCTTGCATATATGTCGGTGAAGGCGACCATTGGTGTGGCGAAACACACGAAATTGTAATTGAGGAATTTATTCCTAACGAAAACTATCTTTGTTGTTTAAGGGAGAAGAACGATGCCAACTGAACTTAACCCTTGCTTGTGCGGTGGAACGGGGGTATGGATAAAACTGTTCCCCAAGAACCGATATGACGGTTTCTTTCATTGTGAACAATGTGGTTACGAAACAATGACTTACAGAAGCAAACAAGCCGCAGTTAAAGCGTGGAACAAAAGAAACATTCTGAAAGAGGACAACAAGAAATGAACAAAAAAACAATTATCACAATGAACGTTGTCGTGATGATAATGTGGTTAGCAACAATAATTATCAACCTGTTGTCAGACAACATATCAAAAATCAGTTACGGAATGTGTGGTTTTACTCTTATTCTTTCGTGGATATTTAAAACGGTAAGTGATGTTCGTATATGTGAATTATACGACCGCAACAACAAACTGCTTCACGGCTATGTTGAACTTATGAAAACCATTTTTAAGAAAGAAGAAGAACAATGACCATTAAAGAACTCCGTTTAAAAACGGGAATGACACAAAAGGTTTTTGCGGAATATTTTGAGGTTGAACTTGATACCTTGCAAAATTGGGAGCAAGGAAGAAGACGATGCCCCGCACCTTTGCTCAAACTTATGGAATACAAACTCAAAAAAGAAAAACTCATATAAAACACGAAAGACACCCCGTAATGGAGTGCCTTTCTTTTTTTATCCGCAGTAAATCAAATCACCGCTTTTGTCTTATTGTGTTTTCGGTTTTGTTGCAATGCGGATTAATCTTCAAGTTCTCTCATACAACGCTTAATAGCTTCACGCTCTTTGGGGTCAGTAGCTTCGTGCATCATTTCCTCAAGGCGTTCTTTCATATCTCCACCGTCACGGGAATAACCGCCACGCATACCGCCTCTTGCATAAGAAGAACCGCCACGATATGAGTTTTCTTCGGAATAACCACCCTCACGGGAATATCTACCCATAGAATCACGTCTTGCGTTTCTGCCTCTGCCTCTTGCGTAGGAACTACCGCCTGCATATGAAGTGCCGTAGATTCTGCCCTCACCCATATACTGTCCGTCTTCGGAATAGCCACCGTCTTCAAGCATTTCGATTTTGTCAAGATTCTTGATAGTATCGGTCAGCTTATGAACACGCTCGATTTCCTGAACAGAGGGTTTTGCGTTAGGGTTCTTTGCCATTTTCTCTCCGAACTCCATAAGCTCGTTCATAAGAGTTTCTTTAATTCTGTGCATAATCGTTCTCCTTTCTTTTAAGCTACACGGTCAATAATGATGTTAGCGTTTTCAACTTCGATTGCCGTACCGTCAGAGATATTTTCAACTGATACAGTCACGCAACAACCGCAAGGAATAACAATGAATGTTGATACGCTAACGTTGAAAAAGTCACCGATAGCCGCAGGTGTTACCGTTGCAACAGCGTTACCGATTGTTTCTCCATCTTCCTGTAATGCAACGGAAATTGCACCAAGAACACCGCCTTCGTCAGCAGGTGCAACCGCAATATTTGCGTTAAACTGTACCTTGTAAATTGTCTTGCAGGTGTTTGACGCACCTTTAAGACGGAAGATGCCTGAACCGCTTCTATGGGTCACATAACCCTTTCTGCAAGCTCTATCACCGTCAAGAAAAAGAACATTTTCATCTTCTGCCACAATCTGTGACGGAATGTATGAATACTCTGCTGCCATAAATAAAATCATCCTTTCATTAAAAAAGGCGGCAAGAATAACCCCACCGCCTTAAAACATTATCGGTCAATAACCGAACATTTCGCTTTAAGCGAAAAGTAGTTGGTATTCAATTAGAATGAGCCACAGCCTGTGTTACAACCACTTGCGTAATTTACTGTGCCACAGCAATTTGTGGGGAATGTAACAGGCTGAGGGGGCTGAACAACATACGCAGGTGTGGGGCAATCAGCACCAAGTCTGCGAATAATTTCTGCTGTCTGTGCTTCCTGATTTGCTGTGATAAACGCATTCTGTGCCGACTGTGAAGCCGCAAATTTAAGGCTCTGATTCTCGGCGGTAAGAGTTGCAATCTTGTCGTTGGTAAGGAAATCAAGAATTGCTCTGCTGTTTGCGTTTGCGTTGTCGATAATATCCCTTGTAGTGTTCTGAATGGTGTTGCGTGTGTCGCAAGCCTGTGTAGCCATATCATAACGAACACTATCAATAGCTCTCTGTGTTGCGCAGCAACAATCGGCAAGCTGGTGTGAAAGACCGTTAATGCCTGCCTGTGTCTGATATCCATTCTGCAGAATAGCTGTGTTAACACCGTTGAAGCCCTGACAAAGAGCGTTTTCGATTGAATCAAGGTTGTTAAGAACTGCGGAGTTGTTAAAACCTGCTGCAAGGTCTGCCTGTGTAGCAGGAACACCGCAACCGCAACCATAATAACCGCCGTTACCCTGACCGCCAAAGCCGCCACCAAAGCCTCTGCCACCCCAACCAAAGAGCAGAAGAATAATAATCCACCAAGCACCGTTTTCGCCGCCAAAGCCAAAACCATCGTTGCTTCTTGTTACGGCTGCTACGTCAGCAGGTGACATATTTTCGTATGACATATACATTTTCCTTTCGTAAAGTTAATTTATGCTGAATCGGTGTGCACCCCGATTAAAGCCTTATTTCATCATTTGCATTATCTGATTTGCTATTTGTGAATACTGATTAAACTGGTCTTGTGACATCTGACCCGATTTTATAAGCCTTTCAACCTCTGCTTTCGGATTACCTTTAAAGGACTGTTGCATCTGTTTTGCCTGCTGAATAAGATTTGCGAATGGATTGTTATTGTTGCCAAGTGCATTAAATAAAGCATTAGCCATTTTCTGTTTCTCCTTTTGTTTTCTTATCCGTCTTTTTAGGTGCTGTGTTTAAAGGCAGAGAAGCCAATATTTCATTAAGTTTGTCATAGGTGACAAAGTTATCGAAATTAACCTCACAATCGTTTTTAGGGGCATTTACGGGCAAATTAGAGGGGTTCTGTGTGCGTTCTTTGTAATCAAACACCCTCAAAGGCAACGGCATACCACTTGCATCACTTGTTTTGAGATAAAACACGCTTGATTCGCTGTCAAGAAGCATTACAGTTGTGTTCGGGGCAACGGGGAAAGACTTTGCCGCACTTTCACCCTGAACCCAAACAATGCCGTTACTCTGCGGTTGTGGAGTTGGCTGTTGCATCTGCATAGGCTGTTGCATTGGCATTTGCTGACCTCTTAACTGACCGAGCATATCGGGCATTGCTCCGTTGTTTGGGTAATACGGGTTATAATAAGCCATCATTTAACTTCCTTTCTGCTCCAAAAATATATTGGTATTTCATTTGTGCTATCCCACGAATCGTATACTTTGCCGTTTTTAACCGTAACAACGTGACCTGACAAAGCAACAACATAAGTGCCTTGCGGATAATCCTCGCAAAAATCGGCTATTGTGTAACAATCGGGGCAAGTGTCGGGTATTATGTTTCGTTTAAACCCTCTGTTTTTGAGATAAGCTCCCCAAACGGCATTTGCAGAGGGCATATCGCTCATTATGAAGCCGTAAATACAAAGCCATAAGTAGGTTTTATCCCACGATTGATTTAACGCTTTGCTTAAAGCTCTTACTGTGCAATCGCCTACTCTTTTTGCCGAGGGGTTAGGATTAAATGACTCCCACTTATCCATTGATATTGTCAGGCACAAAAGGCTCGTTGTCGTAGCTGTCGCCGTTGTAATAAATCATTGTTTATCAACTCCGTCTGTTATTTGTTACTTTAATTATAAATAAAAAAAGACCCCCAAACGAGGTCGTTTAGAGGTCAATTACAGGTCATTTACAGGTCATTTTCTGTCAAATGTGCGATATTAAGTTTTGCATTCGCTTTGTTACGATTCTGCCAACTTGCCGTGGCTCGATTTCGTAATGTTCAGCTAATTTTTCATAAGTGACACCATCCAAAAGGTTGCTAATAAGAATGTCACGGTCACGCTCTGCGTTCTTACCGATTGTCCATTCATTGATAAGGAACTCCCACTCACTACGGGGCTTGTTATAACGGTCAATATCCATTAATTACCCTCGTCTTTTCTTTCGGAGTGTTGCTTTGCCTTTAGTTCCACGCTTCTTACGTGTTCGTTTCCGTACCACTACTTTCGCCATAATAAATGTTGCCGTTGTCGCCCTGCTCACTATACGAAGCGTCACCACCGCCATCTGTTGAAATAGTATAGGTTGACCAATCGTATTGATAAAAGAAAAGCAAAACACCTGCAAACAAAGCCACAAGTACAGCAATAGTGCTGAAATAAATAATTTTCCAATTTTTATTCAACTGTTTTTTGTCCTCTGCGTGTGCTTTTCGGAGCTTTTCTTTTTCTTCAATGTGTCGGATTTCAGCCGCTTCATATACAATAAACGGAATTTGACAAACAGCCTGCTCCTTTTCTTCAAGATTTTCGGGGATATTCTTTTCGGTATTCATCGTTGTTTCTCCTTTAAGTTTTTCTTTCATATTAACATTATTCATTAACAATGTCAAACAAAAAGCTGTTCAACCCAAAGAAGAAAACCAAGCGTATTCAGAATTAAACTTTCAACCCAATAATGGTCGGGCTGTGTTAAAAGGTTGAGTATAATTTCAAGAAGCATTTAACCACTCCTTAAGGTTTTATCAGTTTACCGCTTTTTGCAAGGTTAATAAGGTTAAGATTTTGTGTTGCCGTGCCTTTATAATCGCTGATACCGTTAGCTTTGGCAATAGGCATTCTCTTTTTATAAGAGCCACGCATTGAAGAATCAACACCGATCGACTTAAATACCGTATCAATCAAAAGTGATTTACCATTGTATTTCGGGTAATATGCTACTTTCGGTTTTGTTTCCGCAGGCTTTACAGCAGGCTTCGTTGTGTTGATGTCGGGATATTCTATCCACGGACAAAGACCCCACTTTTTCCAACCTCTTTTATCAAGAACGGTCATAACAACACCATAATTAAAGCCTCTTGCCTCGATAACTTTGCCGTTTCCGATGTAAACACCGATATGACCGCTTGACCATACAAGAACACCGGGAACTTCGGGGATTTTGTCAATGTAACCCCAAATCTTGCACTTGCCAATCATGCCATTAGCCGAAACATCTTGTGAGCCGTTATATTTTGGTGTTGATGTTGGAGTA
Organism: Acutalibacteraceae bacterium; assembly: GCA_045592665.1. GTDB lineage: Bacteria > Bacillota > Clostridia > Oscillospirales > Acutalibacteraceae > DTU089. The sequence continues at coordinate 1,044 of JAZNVE010000009.1, read as the reverse complement.
TTGCTCCACAAATAGCCTTTAATCAAACCGACACAATCATGCACACGCTGACCGATTTCGGAGTTGTATTTGCTCATTCTTTCATTGCCATAATGTGCAGGATATTGTTTCTTCTTTGCAGTCAAAAGGCTTTTTGTTGCCGTGTTTCCAAACGTGCCGTACCAATAAGGCTTGCCTAACTGCGCTTTACAATAAGCAACAAGACCTGTGTTTGTTTTACTCAATTTCGTCACCCTCTCCAAAAATATCAATCAGTTCATCAGGTGTAAGCTTCCAATCGTCAATAAGGTTGGTTATCAGCTTAACCACGATGTTAAGAACAAACGTGCCTACGGCTGAACCTGCAGCAATTAGAGCGGCTTCAATGTTGGTCATATCTGTTGATATCCAAGCTGTCGCAAACGCTGTAATAGCCACTACAAGCAACGTTTTGAGCGTTCTAATGCCAATGTCTTTGACTTGTTCTTTTGTAAGTTTCACAAAATCACCCTTTTGTTAAAATGTAGACATATGCAGACCTTCAAGCTTTTCAACTTTGTGTTTGAGTTCAGAGATATCTTCGTCTACCGATTCTCTCCAAGTTTCAAGCTCTGTTGTCCTTGTTTTCACGTTGTTGTATTCATCAACCTTTTTTTCAAGCTGTGCAATACGATATTGTGTTAACTTTTGCGAAGTAAGAATACCGCCAAACGTACCGAGTGCAGAACCCGCAAAAGCAATTAAAGCCACTACAATATTTGAATCCATGGGAAACACCGCCTTATTCTTCAACAACCGCCTCGAGATGATAATATATCTCGAAGTTCTGAACAACATAGTTTGCAAGCTTGTCGTAAAGCTCTGTGTCATCTTCCTCAAACCATACCGTTGCGGCAACTCTCCAGTCTTCGTTTTTTGCTTTTATAAATTCTGTGGGTTCAAGGTGATATCTTATCTTCTTGGTGTTGATATCTTCAAGGAATTTGCCGTCAACCTTGATATGGTCAATAACGGCAGACTTCGGAAGCTTTGCAAGGAACGAAGCGGAAAGATTTCCTTTGTAAT
>JAZNVE010000008.1:0-9216 GCA_045592665.1 Acutalibacteraceae bacterium | reverse complement strand
GGGGGACCGCGTCAGAGGGGGTGGGTAGTTCTCTTACTGTTATTTTTCGGTCAGATAGAACAATATTAAATGGAGAAACCCAGAATATCGCAATACTTTTACTGAAGAAAAGGGGCGAGAGAACTACCCACCACCGCCCCGATAAAAGTATATTTATTAAAATAACAATAACCACGAAATAAACCAATTTATATATTAAAGATATTAAAGGGCGGTCCCCCTCCCTATTTGCCTATAAGGCAAACAGGGATGATAGACTGTCGCGAAAGGGTGCTTTTATGAAAACCAAAACTAACAGAACATTAAGAAAGATATTGAGCATAGCTCTGTGCCTTACTCTTGTAATGAGCTATGTGCCTGTTGTGAGCATTCCCGTAAGTGCAAAAACACTATCGGTTCCGTCGGGTTATACCGCTTATAATATTGAAGGTGGATTGTCCGCTGATGGTTATGGTCTGCCTACACTTACCATAAGCCAGAACGGTAATTATTATGTTTATGGTACATGTACTCAGAAAGATGCTAAAATTCTGGTAAAAAACGGCGTTACTGCAAACATAATTCTTGATGATGTGAATTTGAATGTCAGAGAAACTACCCAACAAGCGGGAATTGTAATTGAAAGCGGTGCTGAGGTTACCTTGCTTCTTGCAGGCAATAACTATATTGAAGGTGGTATTTGTTCTGCCGGAATATCAGTTCCTGAAGGCGCAATGCTGACAATCTCCTCATTTGATGGTGATTCCGAAACCACAGGTAATCTTACAGTAGTAGCAAAAAACAGTTTTCAGTCAGGACACGGCGGTGCAGGTATCGGTGCAGATGGTCAGACAACCTACGAAATAACCAAAGAGAAAAAAAGAACTGTGGGCGATATTATTATAAATGGCGGAACTATCAGTACTCTGGGTGGTATTGATGGCGCAGGTATAGGTGGAGCAGGTGAATCTACTACAGGCTCTGTAATTATAAATGGTGGTAACATAACTGCAAATGTATATAATCCCGGCGATGGGGTTAACGGTGCTGCAGCAATCGGCGGCGGCATTGCAGGTTATCTTGAAGCCATCACAATCACAGGCGGTACTGTATATGCAGGTCAGACAAATAGTGCCGCAGCAATCGGTGGTGGCTGGTACGGCCACATAGATGGTTCAGAGGCCAATTATGGTGAAATAACCATTACCGGTGGTAATATTACCGCTGTTGGCGATAGCGGAAACAACGCTAATGGTGCAAATGGCGTGGGCAGAGGCGGTGTGTATAATGAAGATGCTTCCACGATAACCGGTTCAGTCATTATAACCGGCGGTAATATTGTTACAAATAATGGTATCACTGCACCTAAAAATGAGAAAAACGAAAATCTTATATTAAATATATTAAACATTATAGGCTTAAGTAAGGATGCTGTGGTATCAGAAATTCTTTTATCTGACGGAGAAAAATACGGAGTTAAAGACGTTTCTACTGTTAATAAAAAGCTTTATATTGCAATACCCGAAAATGAAGAGGTTGAATCAATAACCATAGGCGGAGAAACATATTTTTATAGTGGAGAGGGCTCTGTTTGTGCTCATAACGGCAACAAAACGGAAGCTACCTGTCTGGAAGAATCGGTATGTGAGCTTTGTGGAAATAAAATTTCAGAGAAAGACCTCGAAAATCATGTGGATAAATCACCGACTTATCAGGTTAATTCCACTGACTCGACTAAGCACGACTGCTATTACGATTGTTGCGGTGCGGTAGTTGAAATGCTTTTTCATGAATATAAATATTCTCTCAATGATGAGGATAAAACAACACATAATCACATATGCTCTAAATGTTCTCATATAGATTTAACAGAAAAACATAATTATACAAAGGGTATTTGTGAGTACTGTAAATATAATTGTCCACATGAAACGGTGGTTGATTTTATTTGTCAAGAATGTAATATGGTTATGCATTCCTGCTCTTTTTCTGATAATTATGTGTATAACGATGAAGTGCATTGGATTGAGTGCGATGAGCCGGATTGTACAAAAACAAGTAACGAGGAAGCTCATTCATTCGAGTCAGGTTTATGTCTTTGCGGTTACGCCTGCCCTCATACAAACTACGTAAATTACACATGCGAAAGATGCGGTGTGCCGTGCGAACACAAAACTTTCACTGATGGTTTTTGTACTTTATGCGGTGACTACAAAGAGCCTGAAAGAAATACCAACGGCTATTATGAAATTTATACTGCAGGAAACCTTTTCTGGTTTGCTCGCGAAGTAAATAAAGGCGGAGATTATAACTACATAAACGCCATACTAAAAAATGATATTGACCTGAAAAACAAGGAATTTACTCCTATTGGTGACGAAGCAAATGAGAATGGCAGCTTCCAGGGTGTTTTTGATGGTCAGGGCTACCACATTAAAGGTCTTAATGTGAAAGCAGGTAAAAATCTTGCAGGTCTTTTCGGTGAAGCGAGAAATGCGACGATTAAAAATCTTGAGGTTTCAGGTAAGGTTGTTATAACATCTGCAATTAGCTATGTGGGTGGTGTTGTTGGTTCTGCCCCCGGTACAACAGGAAACGGTACAAAGCTTTTAAATGTTATTTCTCATGTTGATATGGAAATTGCAGAGGGCGTGAATGGTGCAAAATATGTGGGTGGCTTTGCAGGCTATGCAAATCACAGCACCGTAATTGAAAACTGCTTATGGGATGGAGAAATCAATGCAGGTGTTCAATGGGTTGAAGACCTCGGTGGTTTTATAGGCAGAATTCAGACGAGCTCCGCTGTTATAATTAATAATTGTGCTTCCTACGGCAAAATTATTTCAAATTATAAACAAAGCAGCTACAATAGCAAATCAAGCATGAATCTTGGTGGCTTTGCAGGCTATATCGGTAGCGCCAAGGACCATATAAAGAACAGCATTTTTGCAGGTGCCCTTGAATTAGGCGCAGACTTCACTGATAAGAGTAATGTTTCTGCCTTTGGTTATTGGAATGCTATCGGTTCTGTTGATAATTGCTATTATCTTAAAGCTTCCGTTCCCAATACAAATGCCGGAGCAGCAGCTCCTTCGGTATGCGAAATGACCTCTGTTACTGCTGAACAGCTTTCTTCCGGCGAAATTGCATATAAGCTTAATTCTTCCTTATCATACGGTGTGTGGAAGCAGACTATCGGTACGCACGCGTATCCTGTATTTGATGGTGCTACGGTTTATTACTGTAATGAAGAATCAGGTTTCACAAATACTGACCCTCATAATATGTTAAACGATGTTTGTACCGTATGCGGTGAGTATAAAGCACCTCAGCTTAATGAAGAAGGATATTATGAGATTTATAATGTGGCTCAGCTTTTCTGGTTTGCAAAGCTTGTAAACACCGGCAATAATATGGCTGACTGTATATTGATGGATGATATTAGTCTTGCAGGCAAGGTGTGGACACCGATTGGCAATAAATATAGCGGTATCTTTGACGGAAACGGTAAAACAATCAGTGGAATGAGCCTTACCGTAACCTCAGGACACGGCGGTTTCTTCTCACTTGTTGGTATTTCAACAATCAAAAATCTGACCGTGGAGGGAACTATTTCCTTGAATGGTACTGATTCATCAAACGTTATCAGTGGTGTTGGCGGTATTGTAGGAAGGGCAGAGGGTGCAACAATTACAGGCTGTATAAGCCGTGTTATTATATCCGGTACCACTGCTCAAGGTCGTTCTGTTGCAGGTATTGTAGGTGACGGTTGTGCTTCTGACACTATTGGTACTGTTGTAACAAATTGTGCCAACTACGGGGATATAACTGTGAGCGGAGGCAAAGAGCTTTTTGCGGGTGTCGTTGCTTATCAACAGCAGTACGGCAAAATTGAAAATTGTGCAAACTATGGTAATGTCAGTGCTGTGGGTGCAAGCTATGTTGGTGGCATACTTGGTTACATAAATAATGCAAGTTTTGAAGGGGTCAGCAGCTGTTTAAATACTGGTAGCGTAACTGGTGGCTCAAATGTGGCTGCCATAGTTGGCAGACTGAACGCTCACAAAATAAATACCTTCAGAAATAATTTCCATATCAATAGTATCGTTGCATACGACAATGAGAAAACAGTTCTCAGCGGAGAAACCTTTGAAGCTTTTGGGGTTGATACGAAGACAATGGCAAGCGGTAGGGTAGCATACGAACTCAATTACTCAAATCACGAAGGCGAGCTTGTGTGGTATCAGACATGCGGAAAAGGTTGTCCTGAATTTGCGGGGAAGATTGTTTATCCTGCTTTTGCTTGTAACGGTGAAACTATTATAGGCTATAATAATACAGAAAGAACTGTATCTGACCACACATTCAGTGGTACCGGCAACGGCTTTTGCGATAACTGTGGCGGTTATCAATCTGCAGTAGGTAGGGGTACAGATGAAGATCCATATCAGATTTCCAATGCGGGTCAGCTTTATTGGTTTGCCGCTGTTGTTAACAACGGATATGGTAATACCGCACAAAATAACGCTGCTTGTGCAGTGCTGACAGATAATATTGTAGTTAACAAAAATGTTTTAAATTCCGATGGAACTTTGAATTATAATACCTCTGATTTAAAAGTATGGTCACCAATCGGTACCGTTGATGTAGGGTATATAGGTAACTTTAACGGTCAGGGACATACAATAAGTGGGTTATATATAAATGACAGGAGCAGTAGTAATCTCGCATTATTCGTTCAGATAGGTAACGAAAATTGTACTGATTCTTATGTTAAGAATTTAGGTATTATAGATAGTTATTTCTTTGGAATGTATGATGCATCAAGCATAGCCTATGCAAACTATGGTACTATTGAAAACTGCTTCAATAACAGTACTATCATAGGTGGAATTAATTCATGCGGAATTTCATACTATAACTATTCTCTTATTAAGAATTGCTATAACATCGGTATAATAGGTAATGCAAGTACAAAAAAGGCTTGTGGTATTGCTTTTATAAACTACGATACTATTGAAAACTGTTACAACGCAGGTAAAGTTAAAAGTATGAGTGAAATTTACGGTATAAGTACTAATAGCGGCAATGTTACTGTTACAAATTGCTATTATTTAGATGGCAGAGCCGAAGGACGCGGTACGCCTATGTGGGCTGAACAGTTCGCTTCCGGTGAGGTTGCGTATCTCCTTCAGGGTGAACAAACTACTGATATATGGGGACAGGATTTATCAGTAAAAGGCTCATACCCGGAAATCAACGGTAAGAAGGTTTATAAAACAGTCGCTTGTGACCAGACTACAGTGGTTTTCTCAAATGAAAACCAAGCACTGCTGCATATTGATAATAATCCGGCTGATCATTTATGCGATCTTTGTGAAGAAAGATTAGGTGAATGTGATTACATAGACAACGGATTTTGCTCTGTTTGCGATGCCTGCGAGCCTGCTGAACTTAACGCAAAAGGCTACTATGAAATCTCCAACGCAGGTCAGCTCTTCTGGTTTGCAAACTACATAAACACTGTTGACAGAACGGCAAATGCGGTTCTTACGGCAGATATCAATCTTGAAAACAGACTCTGGACACCCATCGGCTCCACAAGCGAGAACAGCAATAATTTCCGTGGTGTATTTGACGGACAGAATCATACCATCAAAGGTCTTTATGTAGAAGGTGGCAGAGCAGGTCTCGGCTTCTTCGGTGAGGTAAGAACCGGTACAGTCAAGAACTTTACCATCTACGGTGAGGTGGTTGCTAACACTGATGTCAATTACGTTGGCGGTGTTATCGGCTCTATCTGCGGTCTTAACGGTGACAACGACCTTGAGCGCAACGGAGCGATCATTCAGAATATCACCTCTTACGTAAACCTTACCGCAAAGACTCACGGCATAGGTATGATAGGTGGCTTTGTGGGTTATGCAAACCACGAGAGCCTTATTGAAAACTGCTCCTGGTACGGCACCTTTGATGCAGGCGAGTACCGTGTGGACTCGGGTGCAGGCGGATTTATCGGAAAGATTCAAGAGAATACCAGTGAAGTGACCATCCGTAACTGCGGAGCATACGGTACAATAAAGACAAATTACGCAAAGAACAGCTATAATAACACCGCAACCATTTATATGGGCGGATTTTTAAGCTTCTCCAACACGGGCGCAAAGACTGTCCTTGAAAACTGCCTGTTTGCAGGTAAGTTTGAGCGCGGTGCAAATCTTACCGACGAAGCTCGTCTTGGCGCATTCGGCACGCTTCGTAGCGTTAATGCAATCAAGAATTGCTATTATCTCGGTGATGACGGTCTTGAGGCTGTACACAGCGATTCGTCTCTGAAACCCGGTGAAAACATAGAGATCACAAGTGTAACCAGAGAACAGCTCAAGTCCGGCGAGGTTGCATATCTCTTGGGCGAAGCATGGGGACAGATGAGCAACACAGAGGGCTCACTCCCAATTATTACAGATAATGAGCTTTACAAGGTTGTAACAGTAGGTGGAACAGGTAACTACTCCGTAGCAAATGTTGGTGATACAAACGGTGACGGAACAGTTGATGTAAATGACTATCAGGTACTTGTGAACGCTATTTTGAATGAAGACCCTGAGCAAGAAGCTGTTAAACAAATTGAAAGTGCAAGCTATGATGATATAGTGAAATATGACCTTGACGGTGACGGTTATCTTGATGTTATTGATGCATACCTTCTCCACCTTTTCATAAACGGCTTTACAACTGTTGATGTATATGCAGTTGGTGATTACGATTTAAACGGCAAAGCATTTGAAGAAGCTGATATTTTTGCAATGGCAGAGGCAATGAAAGCTCCTGAAGACCTTGAAACGCACGAGAAATACGCTTGTGACATAAATGGGGACGGCAAGGTTTCCTATGATGATTTAAACACACTTACAAGTATGTTCCCTCTTTATTTTGTAGGTGAGGCATAAGTGATAACGGGAAATTGTCCGAAAGGAAGATACTATGAGAACAAAAACTAACAGAACATTAAGAAAGATATTCAGCATTGCGCTCTGCCTTGTTCTTGTAATGAGCTATGTGCCAATGGTTAGTATAACCGCAAGTGCGGCGGAGTCCACTATCCCCGTTATTGAAGGATACAGCCTTGATAGCGATGACAGCGAATTTGGCACCACTTTCGGAGATTCAATCACTTCCGGCAGTACTGCCGGCGACACTTCGTGGAGCGATGAAGCCGGCAATGGTAACCTGATTTTCCAATGGGGCTACGGGGATACCCTTGACGTTACATTGGTTGATCCCAATGGCGTTGTTACTTATGAAACCTCCAACATTCAGGCTCACAGCGATGATTCGAAATCCGCTGACCTGCATTGGATAGAGTTCTCTCTTTCTTCTACTTATGAGGACGGAACATACATCACTGCTACCCGCGGATTTGATAACTACACAAATGATGGATTTATAGCTGACGGAACCGGCTCCGTGGCAAACGTCTTCAAGCAGACAGCCAGCGGTGATCCGAGCTTTTTAAGCGACGATATGCTGATGTACGGAGAATCTATAATTGAAAATGGCACCACCTCTATGTCCTTTGACCACATTCCCGCAACCTTCCGCTTTATTATTACAAATACCCACGAGAAAGCATTGTCCCTTGAAAGCGTGACGCTTCGTGTGGTGGATGCTGACGGAAACTCCGTACCCGCTGCAGCTAAATATTGCGATATTGAAATAGAAGCGGAGAATAGATACCCGGAACTCTTTTACAGTAATTTCGCTTACAGTACCTACGATTCTGTTACCACCTATTTATTAAATGATTATACCCTTGAGCCCGGCAAGAGCTATATTGCTTATGCCCTGGCTCTTCCGTTAGGAAAGGTGGATACCGGGAAGCATGATTACGCTGCTTTTGAGGGTAAGACCATTCAGGTTGAGGTAACCACTTCCGAGGGCGAATGCATTGCTTTTGAATTGGCAGGCGATGATATCGCAAACGCAAATCCAAATAATGCATATAACTGGGTTGGCGGCAAGAGCTATACGATGCGTATGGAAACCCGTTGCTATGATGGATGTGCGTTTGATACAACAGGAAAATGCACTGTCTGCGGATATGAATGTACCCACAAATTTGATGACAATGGCTTCTGCTCGGTTTGCGATGCCTACCAGCCTGCAGTGCTGAACGCAGACGGCTATTATGAAATCGGTAATGTCGGGAATCTGTTTTGGTTAGCAGAACAAGTCAATTATAGCTCGTTAACTAAGTTTAATGCTGTTCTTACATCGGATTTAATAATACCTGACAGCAAGCAATGGATGCCAATCAATTTACCCGATGGCATACAAAACGCCTCTGTTTTTGATGGTAACGGACATAGTATTACATTGAATCAGTCTAGTGGTTTGTTCAGCAGTTTTAACTACTCAGTTTTCCGCAATGTTATTCTTTATGGGACAGTTACAGCTAACACCACCGGTAATATCGGCGCCGTTGTAGGAAGTGCTTATCGCACAACTATCCAAAATGTTATTTCTTATGTAGATGTTACTAACTCTAATGGCAATGCAGGCGGTTTAGCAGGCTACTTCGGTGGCAAACATTCGGACGAGATGTATTCAAAAATAGAAAATTGTGCTGTATATGCAGATGTCAGTGGAACAAATACAGGTGGTTTAATTGGTGAAGGTTGGAACGGAACACAATATTTTGATATTGCTAACTGTACCTATGTAGGTGATATAACAGGAACAAATGCAGGTGCAATTGTTGGTTATCAGAATACAGATAGTAACACCTGCGTATTTACCAATATTTATTGGTGTGAAGCGGATGGTATTGGTTTCTATGGTAAACGAGATACATCAAATCAAGTTTATACAAATACGATGGCAAAAACACCTGAACAATTTGCAAGTGGCGAGGTTGCATACCTTCTCCAGCAAGGTAATACCGAGCAGATTTGGGGACAAATGAGTAATACGGAAGGCTCACTCCCGATTATTACAGATAATGAACTTTACAAGGTTGTAACAGTGGGTGAAACAGGCAACTACTCCGTTGCAAATGTTGGTGATACAAACGGTGACGGAACGGTTGATGTAGGGGACTATCAGGCACTTGTTAATAAAGCACTTGCAGATGACCACGAACAGATTGAAACTGCAAGCTATGATGATATAATGAAATATGACCTTGACGGTGACGGTTGTCTTGATGTTATTGATGCATACCTTCTCCACCTTTTC
>JAZNVE010000007.1:0-7396 GCA_045592665.1 Acutalibacteraceae bacterium | reverse complement strand
TCCTAAGACCGCTTGGCCTCCGACTTCCCACAGAAATCGAGCCTTTCGGTGGTGCGGCTACTTGTATCGGTGGTGCTATCCGTGACCCTCTTTCAGGTCGTGCTTATGTTTACGGTGCAATGCGTGTTACGGGTGCTGCTGACCCCTTAAAACCCGTTAGTGAAACAATTAAGGGTAAACTTCCCCAGAGAACAATCGTTACAACTGCAGCCGCAGGTTATTCATCTTACGGTAACCAGATTGGTCTTGCAACAGGTATTGTTGACGAAATTTACCACCCCGGTTATGCGGCAAAACGTATGGAAATCGGTGCAGTTGTTGCGGCGGCTCCTCAGGAAAATGTACGTCGTGAATGTCCCGACCCCGGTGATATAGTTATCCTTCTTGGTGGTTCAACCGGTCGTGATGGTTGCGGTGGTGCAACAGGTTCATCAAAATCCCATACAGCAACATCTCTTGAAACCTGCGGTGCAGAAGTTCAGAAGGGTAATGCTCCCGAAGAAAGAAAACTTCAGAGATTATTCAGAAATAAAGAAGCAACACTTATGATTAAGCGTTGTAATGACTTCGGTGCAGGTGGTGTTTCCGTTGCTATCGGTGAACTTGCAGATGGTCTTGAAATCGACCTCAACGCAGTTCCTAAGAAGTACGAAGGCCTTGATGGTACAGAACTTGCAATTTCCGAATCTCAGGAAAGAATGGCGGTTGTAGTTGAAAAGGAAAATGTTGACAGATTCCTTCAGCTTGCCGCTACTGAGAATCTTCAGGCTTGTCCTGTTGCTAAAGTTACTGAGGAAGCAAGACTTGTTATGCATTGGAACGGCAAGGTTATCTGCGACATCAGTCGTGAATTCCTTAACTCCAATGGTGCGGACAAGCACGTTGACGTTGTAACAGCAAAACCCGAGAGCTTTGACAAAGAAATCAACGGTACATTCACCGATAATATGAAAGCTATGGCAGATGACCTTAATATTTGTTCAAAACGTGGTCTTTCCGAGCGTTTTGACTCAACTATCGGTGCGGGTACAGTTCTTATGCCCTTCGGCGGTAAAAATCAGCTTACACCCATTCAGGCAATGGTACAGAAGATTTCCGTTGAAAAGAAACACACAGATGACTGTTCACTTATGTCCTGGGGTTACAACCCCTTCATTACTGAAAAGAGCCCCTACCACGGTGCATACTTTGCAGTTGTTGAATCAATCTGTAAGCTTATTGCAACAGGTGCAAAATTCGAGGATGTATACCTTACATTCCAGGAATATTTTGAGCGTGTAAACAAAGAGCCCAAGCGCTGGGGCAAACCCCTTGCAGCACTTCTCGGTGCTTTCAAAGCGCAGAAGGAGCTCGGTGTTGGTTCAATCGGCGGTAAGGACTCAATGAGCGGTACATTTGAGGATATTGACGTTCCTCCCACACTTGTTTCCTTCGCAGTTACAACCGAAAAAGTAAAAGACATTGTTTCACCTGAATTCAAAAAGGCAGGTAACAAAGTTTATATCATCAAACCCGAATTTGATGCAAACGGATTGCCCGTAACAACATCACTTGTTGAAGTATTCAACAAAGTTACTGCACTTCTTCGTGAGGGTAAAGCGGTTTCCTGCTACACACCCGGTATGGGCGGTATCGCAGAAGCAGTTATGAAAATGGCATTCGGTAACGGTTTCGGTTTTGAGTTTGCCGACTCACTTACACTTACTGATGTTTTCGGTTACAATTATGCATCATTTATCCTTGAAGCAACTGAGGATATTGACGGTGAATACATTGGTACAGTTACAGAAAATGCAACATTCACTCTTAAGGGTGAAACAGTTGATTTCACAGAAATTCTCGCTATTTACGAAGATAAACTTGAGAGCGTATACAGTTGTAATATTCCCGATACTGCTACACCTGTTGAAAACTTCTCGTACTCAGTAACAGAGCGCAAGGCTCCTGCAATAAAGGTTGCAAGACCTAAGATTCTTATTCCTGCGTTCCCCGGTACAAACTGTGAATTCGACAGTGCTAAAGCCGTTCGTGATGCAGGCGCAGAGCCCGAAATCATTGTTATTAAAAACCGTACATCCGCAGGCATCACCGCAAGTGTTGAAGAGTTTGCAACAAAGCTCAAGGATGCCCAGATGATATTCATTCCCGGTGGCTTCTCAGGTGGTGATGAACCCGACGGTTCCGCTAAATTTATTACTGCATTTTTCCGTAACGCAAAGATTAAAGAGGAGGTTACAGACCTTCTTGATAATCGCGACGGTCTTATGTGCGGTATCTGCAACGGCTTCCAGGCACTTATTAAGCTCGGTCTTGTACCTTACGGCAAAATCATCGATACTGATGAAAATTGCCCCACTCTTACTTACAACACAATTGCACGTCACCAGTCAAGAATTGTAAGAACAAGAGTTGCTTCCAATAAGTCACCCTGGCTTGCACTTACCGAGGTTGGCGATATCTATAACGTTCCGATTTCACACGGTGAGGGCAGATTCCTTGCAAGTGAAGAGCTTATAAGAAAGCTTGCTGAAAACGGTCAGATTGCAACACAGTACGTTGACCTTGACGGTAATGCAACAGTTGACGTTCATTTCAATCCCAATGATTCAATGTTTGCTATTGAGGGTATTACATCACCCGATGGCAGAGTATTCGGTAAAATGGGTCACAGTGAGCGTATCGGTGACGGTCTTTATAAGAACGTTCCCGGTAATTACGATATTCAGATGTTCAAATCAGCTGTTAAGTATTTTAAATAAAATGAAAAACGGCCACCGATTCGGTGGCCGTTTTTTATTCTAATATTCCCATTCCTTCAAGCAATATTTTAACACCTAATAATATAAGTATTATACCGCCTGCAAGCTCCGCTTTTGATTTGAATTTTGTGCCGAAGATATTGCCTATTTTAACACCAAGGGCAGAAAGTGAAAGGGTTATTATACCTATTAAAATAAATGTAATATAGACGAACCAAGGGGGATTGAACTCGGTGAAGGCAAAGCCCACGCCTGCTGCAAGGGCATCTATGCTTGTGGCGATTGCCATTACTATCATAGTTTTAAAGCCCAGAGAATCGTCAAGGGGTTTTTCGCATTTTTCAAAGGATTCCTTAATCATATTACCGCCGATTATGGCAAGTAAAACGAAGGCTATCCAATGACTTACGGCAGTGATTTTATCCGCAAAGGTACTGCCTAAAAGGAAACCTGCCAAGGGCATAAGAGCCTGAAACGAACCAAACCATGCACCCACAATAAGGCATTTTTTGAAATTAATCTTTTTAATGGCGAGACCTTTACAAAGGGCAACTGCGAAAGCATCCATTGAAAGACTCAACGCGAGAAGTATGGCTTCAAAAATACTCATAAAAACCTCCGTAGTATGGTGGAATGATTATAAAACTTTTAGTCATTGTTGTCAATGAAATATTTGTTATTCGTTGATTTAAAGAGGGTAGTATGCTATTATATAGAAAAGTTTAATTTACAGGTGAATTATATGAGTGAAAATGCAGAGCTTCAAAATCAAACAATTGAAGAAAATAAAAACGTTGATGTTACGGATGAAGCAGAATACGATGAGGAATATACCGAGGAATACTATGAAGAAGACTATGAGGAGTCAAAATTCCGCATAATTCTTCACCGTGTTTTCAATAAAAAAATAATTTTTTCCGTTCTTGCGATTGTTATATCAGTAATTGTTGTTAGTGAAGCAATTATTGGAGTTGTACTTTCAAGTACGGTTTTTAATCCCCGTAAATTCACTGAAAGTGAAAAATCACAAGAGATTATAAGAAAACCATTGTCTGAACAAAGTTATATTGATTGGATGAATACCAAGGGCGCGAAGGTTAACCTTAAAAACAGCGAGGGATATACTCTTAACGGTGTGGAATTAAAAAATCACGCTACATCACATAGTTATGTAATTATGTTTCATCCTTATACCGCCAATGTTACGGATATGGCAGTTTATGCTTACCGTTTTTTTGATATGGGCTTCAATGTGCTTGTTACGGAAGCGCGAGGATGCGGTGAAAGTGAATATAAAAATAACACTTTCGGTTATTTGGAACGCTACGATGTTGTTGACTGGGCAAAAATGGTTTCTGAAAATGACACGGATTCGGCAATTTTCCTTTTTGGCTTAGGCTCGGGCGGTTCAAGCTTGCTTATGGCTTCAAGCCTTGAAATGCCATCTAATGTAAAAGGTATCATTTCCGATAGTGCCTACGGAGACCTTAACGAGGTTTTTAAGATAAATGCAAAGGAATTATATAATGCTCCCGCTTTTCCCGTTGTGAATTTCGGCTCACTTTATACAAAAGTGATTTTGGGTTTCAGCTTTAAGGATGTGGATGTTATTGAACAGGTACGTAATTCAAAATTACCTATATTGTTTATTCACGGTGGTGACGACAGTATAGTTCCCGTTGATCAGAGCAATGACCTTTATGAGGCGTGTACCGTAAAGGGAAGTGAGCATTTATACGTGAACAGCGCGGACCATTGCGGTGCTTTGGCTCGCAAAACCGACAAATATTGGTTTAATGTTGACAGTTTTGTTTTAGAAAATATAGAGAATTAAAATATCCCTTGACAAATAGAAGATACTCTGTTATAATGCACTCCTGTAAAGTTAAAGTTCTTTACAGGAGTTTTTGAAAGGGGAGGTTACTGTGGCTAAAAATCTCGATATTGTTTTACTTGCGGATTACTACGGCGAAATGCTCACTGAAAACCAACGCAAATTTATTGAGTATTATTACAGCGATGACCTTTCACTTTCCGAAATTGCTCAGAACGAGGGTATTACACGTCAGGGTGTACGCGACGCGGTAAAACGTGCCGAAGCCCAACTTTACGATATGGAAAATAAACTCGGTTTTGCGGAGCGTTCACGTAAAGTGAACGAGGTTCTTAACTCCATTAAAGAGAGTACCGAGGTTATTAACAATTACAATATGAGTGTTTCTCTTTCAAGGGAGCTTAATGACGCGGTTGTCAGTATCAAATCCGCAATAGATTCCTTGAACGAATAAAGGAGGTTGCACCGTGGCTTTTGAAGGACTTTCCGACAGACTCGACAATGCCTTTAAAAAGTTAAAAAGTAAGGGTAGCCTTACAGAATCAGATGTCCGTGATGCTATGCGTGAGGTGCGACTTGCACTTCTTGAAGCGGACGTTAACTACAAGGTTGCTAAGGATTTTACTAATTCCGTTACCGAACGCGCTATTGGTGCCAAGGTTATGGAAAGCCTTACTCCCGCACAGATGGTTATTAAAATCGTAAATGAGGAGCTTACCGCTTTAATGGGTGGTACTCAGGCGCGACTTACCTCTGCACCCCATCCTCCCACGGTTGTTATGATGTGCGGTCTTCAGGGTTCAGGTAAAACTACACACAGTGCTAAAATCGCATTAAAACTTAAAGAACAGGGTCACAGACCCTTGCTTGTTGCCTGTGATATTTACAGACCTGCGGCTATTAAACAGTTACAGGTTGTAGGTGAGCAGATTGGTGTTCCCGTTTTTGAAATGGGCACCGAAAACCCCGTTAAAATTGCTTCAGAGGCAATTAAGCTTGCTAAAGACAATGGTTATGACTACGTTTTCCTTGATACTGCGGGTCGTTTGCATATAGATGCCGAGCTTATGCAGGAGCTTAAGGATATTAAGTCGGCGGTTAAACCCCACGAAATTCTTCTTGTTATTGACTCTATGCTCGGTCAGGATGCAGTTACGGTTGCTTCGAGCTTCAACGAGGCATTAGGTATCGACGGTCTTGTGCTTACAAAGCTTGACGGTGACACCCGAGGTGGTGCGGCTCTTTCCGCAAGAGCAGTAACAGGTAAACCTATTAAGTTCATCGGTGTTGGCGAAAAACTCGCTGACCTTGATGTTTTCCATCCCGACCGTATGGCAAGTCGTATTCTCGGTATGGGTGACGTTCTTTCACTTATCGAAAAGGCGGAAACCGCCCTTGACGAAAAGAAGGCGGAAGAGCTTGAAAAGAAGCTTCGTCAGAATAAACTTGACCTTAACGATATGCTTATGCAATTCGAAGAAATGCGTAAGATGGGTCCCATGAAGGACCTTATCGCAATGATTCCCGGTCTTAATAAAAAGGTTAAGGATACCGACATTGACGACAGACAGATTGACTACACTATGGCGATTATCCGTTCAATGACTATGAAGGAACGTGAAAATCCCGATATTATCAATCCGTCACGCAAACGCAGAATTGCCGCAGGTTGCGGTATGCAGGTTGAGGATGTTAACAGACTTCTCAGTCAGTATCGTAATATGCAAAAGCTCTACAAACAGCTTAACGGCAAAAACTCAAAGAAAATGATGAAGCGTATGCAACGTATGGGTATGGGTGGCGGAATGCCCGGTGGAATGCCCGGCGGCATGGGTGGATTCCCGATGTAAAACTTGTTTTACATTGTGTTTGCACGAAGTGCAACTTCATTGTGCAACACATCATTTATGTGAAACATAACTTCATTTTATAATTAGTCTTTAAACACAATGTGTTTAATATAAATCAGTTTATTATTATTTAACTTTTCGGAGGTAATTAAAATGGCAGTAAAAATTCGTCTTCGCCGTATGGGCGCAAAGAAAGCACCTTTCTATCGTGTAGTTGTAGCAGATTCACGTTATCCCCGTGATGGTCGCTTCATTGAAGAAGTAGGTTACTACAATCCCGTCAGCGATCCTGCAGAAATCAAAATTGATGCAGAAAAGGTTACAAAATGGATTCAGAACGGCGCTCAGCCCACTGATACTGTTCGTGATCTTCTTAAGAAGCAGAACATCATTAAGTAATTAAGGGTGGCTGTAATGAAAGAATTGCTTGAGACAGTCGCAAAGGGTCTTGTTGAGACTCCCGACGCTGTCCAGGTCATTGTCGATGAACCCAACGAAGAGGGTGTAGTTGTTTATCACCTTCACGTAGGACCCGATGATATGGGTAGGGTTATTGGTAAACAGGGCAGAATTGCTAAGGCTATACGTACGGTTATGCGTGCGGCGGCAATACGCAATGATGTTAAAATACAGGTCGATATTGACTGACAACAGCATCGATTAGCGCAAAACCCAAAAGACCTTTCGGCAGTAATGTTCGAAAGGTCTTTTTCAGGTGAATGTTATGATTAAAGAATATTTAGAAATAGGGCAGATTGTAAGTACACACGGTATCAGGGGAGAGGTGCGCCTTAACCCTTGGTGTGACGGGCCCGAATTTGTGAAAAAATTTAAAACCCTTTACTGTGATGAAAGGGGCGAAAAATCCTTTAAGGTTATTTCGTGCCGTCCTCACGGTAATGTTGCCGTGCTTAAATTAGAGGGTGTTGACACCGTCGAATCGGCAAAGGGTA
>JAZNVE010000006.1:0-14921 GCA_045592665.1 Acutalibacteraceae bacterium | reverse complement strand
AGAAGTACTCAAGTTGGTGACGAGGCGCCCCTGCTAAGGGCGTAGGTCGGGTAACCGGCGCAGGAGTTCGAGTCTCCTCATCCCCGCCAAAAAAACGACAAGTTTTTACTTGTCGTTTTTTTATTCAATCCGAAGGATTGATATGTAATCACGCGTCAGCGTGTATGTAATCGCCGTAGGCGCATGGCATCACCTTGGTGCATTCCTTCTTCGGATTGATTACATACCTTTCTGAGAAAGGATTACATGCATAACACGGTTATGATTACATACCGTCCGAGACGGATTACATCCAGCGGCTTACGCCGTTGATTCCTCGTTGAAAGCACTACTCTTCACTCTTATATTTTACTTGCACTAAATCAATATCTGTTGTATAATAAACCAGACGGGCTCGTAGCTCAGTTGGGAGAGCGTTCGGTTCGCATCCGAGAGGCCGAGGGTTCGAATCAGACGAATATTGATTGCAAGTTGTAAAACATTAAAGGAGAGTATAAAATGAAACGAATTATTTGTTTTTTGATTTGCTTGTTGATGCTATTTTCATTCGTAGGTTGTGATTCTGATACAACCCCTGTTCTTTCCGGCAGTTATTATGCTGTTGGTGATTATGAAGAAATGTTAACGCCGTATCTGTCGCTTGATACAGATAACAATGAGTTTCGTTTTGGTGCCGGTTCTGTAGTTTCTTATCAGGAATATGGCTCTTATAAAATTGCAGACGGAAAGATTATTGCAACTTCAAAAAGCACAACATTTGAATTTGAGATTAAGGATAAGAACACCCTTATATTGATTGACAATGGGGATAATGACTTTTTTAAAATTCCCATCAATACGCAGTTTGTATATAGCGAAGATTTGAAGTGATTACATTACTTTTGGTCGTTTTTACCCCAGCTTATACACCTTTTAGTCGCTCTTTCGCAACGAAAAAAGAGTAGCAGTCGCTACTCTTTTTTCATTTTAATTTAAAATTCCAAATTCATAAAACTCATACGGATATCTGCCGTGTAAGTTTTTCGTACCACTTTGATTTACTACAAAAATCTTTTGTGATTTTTCTAAGATAGCAACTTTTACTTTATCGGTAGTACCGGTTGTAAAATGGCTTTTAGCACGTCTGTAAAGAGGATGTTTGGTTTTAAAAATCTCAGGTATCTGTAATGCCGACGAGCAAGATAGTAAATCACAGTGCAGCTTTTCAATTAATATATCTTTATCACATTTATCAGAAAAATACTCATATACTTTTAACGCGTATTCGGACAAATTCATTTTATTGCCGTCTACAAAGTTTCCGAAATCAAAAAACACTCTGAATGGCTCAAAACCGCATTCGTCAATCAAATAATCGAGCGTAAAAAGAAACCTGCCACTGTTATATAGTCTTTCAAGTGCATCCTCGCACCGTTTCAGTTTTGTTATTTCATCATTGGATAACCAAGGTGTTGAGGTGACATCGTATGGTGGTTCATCGCTAAATTCACAAGGAAACTTTTCGGGATTTTCACGCATCTCGGCACCATAAAGGAGCTTTAAAAAGCCCATCTGAAGCATATGTGCTTTGAGTGAATACCCGATATTAAAACTATTCTCAAAACTCTTTAAATCCTCACCTGTCAGCCCTGCTATTAAATCAATATGAATATGCATATTATTAAAACTAACAAGACGTCCGATGTTATTTATAAGTTTTTGAGTATTAGTCTTACGGTTAATAGCCTTTAATGTATCCTCGTTAAATGACTGCATACCAATTTCAAGTTGAAAAAGACCTTCAGGTGCATTTTCTAAAAGCTCGAATGTTTCCTCGGTAAGTATATCCCCCGCTATCTCAAAATGAAAACAGATATTTTCGGGAATGTGAGAGCCTCTGTTATCAAGAATAAATTTAATTATCTCGTTGGCACGTTTACTATCGGCATTAAAAGTACGGTCAACAAACTTAATAGTTTTAGTTCCGCTCAAAGAAAGATTTATAATATCTTTTTTTACTTGTTCTAATTCAAAAAAGCGAAGTTTCGAGCATCTTCCCGATAAGCAGAAAGCACATCTGTACGGGCAGCCGCGACTTGTTTCAATATAGGCTATTCTACCGTTAAGATTATTAAAAAAGTCCTCAGAATAAGGCGTAGGAGGTGTTCCTATGCACTCCACCTCGGGATTAGTTATAATCCTACCGTTATAACGATAGGAAAGCCCCTCAACAGTAGCAAAATCACCACTAAAAGCAATAGTATCAATTAACTTCGGGTAACTGAACTCCCCTTCACCTGAAAGAACATAATCAATGTAATCATACTCTTTTAAGACATTATCAGCTCTGTATGAAACCTCGGGTCCGCCGAGTACAATAACAGCATCCGAATTTTCTTTTATATATTTACATAATTCGAGAGTTTTAGTGATGTTCCATATATAGCAGGAAAATGAAACAACCTGCGGATTTTCTAAAATAATTCTATTTGCAAATTCTTTAATATCGCCATTTATTGTGCTTTCAAAAACTTTACTATCAACTTCGCTTTTACAGAAATTTTCAACACCCGATTTAAGACACCACGGTGCTAAGGAGGCGTGAATATATTTTGAATTAAGGCAACCGATTACTATTTTCATATTTAACCTCCTTTTGAATATTACTATTCGATTTTATCACAAAACCCGCAATAATCAATATTCTTTTTAAAATAGCCTTTTAAATTTACTCTTCATATGATATAATTTTTAAACGAGGTGACTTTATGAAAAAAATTGCCCTTAAATTATCGGCTTGTGTTCTTGCACTTTTAATGCTTTCATCCTGTAGCAATACCACAGTTTTAAAAACCAAAGAAATAACCGATATAATTACTCAGACCTCGGTTATTGAGAAAACCGATATCTATGAATCAGAAGAATACACCACATTTTTTAATAATTTCAGTAATAGTTTCGTTGTTCCAGGGTTATATGAGGGTATTATTCCTCAAGGTATTTGTTTTGATGAAACAACGGGTTATTTACTTATTACGGGTTATTTTGAAGACGCTCTTTTTCCGTCAATGGTAATGTGTGTTGACCAAAAAACAGGTAAATTTATCAGTGCCCACCCCCTTTTGAATACCGAGGGTGAACCCTACTACGGTCACGCAGGCGGAATTGCTTCATCACAAAATACCGTTTATGTCACTACGGATTACGAATGTTATACTTTTTCATCATCGGTTATAAAGGAAACAAAAAACAATACCGAGATACGTTTTACGGGTAAATTTAAATTAAATACACTCGGCTCTTTCGCATGTATACACAATAATATTTTCTGGACGGGTGACTTTATAGAAAGCGATGACAAAGAACGAGAAAAAGTCACGGATGTTACCACATTAAATAACGGCGAAACATTCTACGCATATTGTGAAGGATACATTCTTGAAGATGGTTTACCGTCAGTCAATAAAATAAACAGTGAGTCCAACGGCTATATTCCCGATTATTTCCTTGCAATACCCGAACAGGTTCAGGGAATGGCGTTTACAAAGACCGATAAAATTATATTCAGCACAAGTTACGGCAGACGAAATGACTCTAAAATTTATATCTATGATGATGTTTTAATCACCGAGAAAACGGGAACTAAAAAAGTTGACGGTAAAAATATAGATTTATACGCTTGTAATAACGAAATGCTTATTAAAGAAATAATTGCACCGCCTATGGCAGAGGGATTGGCAATTCATTACGATGGTATCTATCTGATTTTCGAGTCAGGAGCAGAAAAATACAGGAATCACCGAGGTAAGAATCCCCTTGAAAATGCATTTTTTACAACAATTGAATAAAAATAAGGTATCGAGATTTCTCTCGGTACCTTGTTTTTTTATACTTCAATAAATTTATTGAGTTTGAAAGAATAAATATATTTTTCCTTAACGTTTATACCTTCGCATTGTGAAAGTGCCTCGGTATAAATATTAAGTTGGGGTGCGTACATTTCGACAAACACAGATTCATCAGTAATATTGTCGGTTTTATAATCAATAAGAACTGCTTCGTCATTTTCAATAAAGGCACAGTCAAATTTACCCTGAACAACAATGTTCTCATCCGCCATTTCGGGTGACAAATCACTATACAACTCCCCTGCTTTTTTAAAGAAAGCGAATTCATATTCTTTATAAACTTTATCCGCCTTAAGTAAACGCTCACCAATGGGGTTATTAAAGAATTTACTTACAGAATCCGTATCAAGAACATCAATTTCTTTGTCACTTAGAACACCTGCATTTTTAAGTCTTTCGATTTCTTTTTCGGGTGTTTTACTTGCAACTTCAAAGTCACATAATTCAAGGAATTTGTGAATTGCCGTACCACGTGAAGCACCTGTGAAGGTTTTATTTAAAAATGACGGTTTCTCTGTTGCAAAGTACGCTCTTTGGGTCTTTTTATGCTCCGTTGATGATGCAACAACTTTTGCAAGAATACCTGAGTAATCATAAGGATATTTATATTCGGTTTTCTCATTGATGCTCTTTAATAAATCAAAATCAACAGGTGCATTTTCTTCTAAATTTTCTTGTAATTCAACATCCGCTAAAGGTTCATCGAATTCAACATAGGTAGTATCAACCGAGAATGAATCACCGTTAAATTCAGTTGTGAAAAATTCAGTCTTATCCCTCAAAATCTCGCAATCCTTATGTTTTGCAAAAGCACTCAAAAGCCACTCACTCATACTTGAAGCACGATAAACTGCGTAAGGATGCAACCTACCATTTTTATCAAAAGAAAGTACGTTATTAAGCCTTACCCGTTTAGCCGTGGCTTTACCCGAAAGAGTACATACAAAAGTAAGATGCTCCTTTGCACGGGTCATTGCAACATAAAGAACCCTTAATTCCTCGGATGCACTACCGAAAAGAACGGATTTTTCGGTAGCAGCAGACGAAACAGTATGGTACTTAGTAAATAGTTCATCATCACGTATTTTAAGTCCTATACCTGTTTCCCTGGATAATAACAAGGATTTATAACTATCCTGCTTATTAAATCCCTTTGAGCAATCGGCAATAATTACATAGGGAAATTCGAGTCCTTTGCTCTTGTGAATTGACATAAATTGCACACCGTCAATACCACCAGAAGCACCGTAACTACGTAAGGACCCGTTTGCGACTGCGTTATCATAATAGCGAATAAACGCATTAAGACCATTTCTACCGCTTTCAATATAGTCTTCAGAAAATTTCACAAAACCACGGATATTTGCCTTTCGGGTTTCACCGTCGGGCATTGAAAGAAAAATATCAGTTATACCCGTATCATCAATAAGAAACTTCACAAATTCATCCAAGGGTAAGGATGAAGCGGTGTTTCTGTAAAGAGATAATTTCTTTAAAAACTTAGCAGACTTTATTGAATTTTGTGCGTGTTTTTCAACACAAGGATAAAGCTCGGTTTTTCGGTCAATCATCCTGATTTCTGCTAATTCGTCAGGAGTAAAACCGAAAATCGGAGAAAGCATTACGGCAATAAGAGATACATCCTCAAGAGGATTATTAATTGTCTTAATAAGAGCACCCAAAAGGCGTATTTCCTTACTGTCACTAATATCGCCCTCGAGAATTGCCGATGAATTAATACCCAGTTTTTCTAAAGCATCGGTATAGACTTTAACTTTATTTTTAACACTTCTTAATAAAACACAGATATCGGATGCCTTAACGGGTCGCTCCCCTTGTTTTGTTGTAACATTAACTTTAGAATCAAGAATTCTTTTTATATAATCCGCTACAACTTTAGCTTCCGCCTCGGTGGCTTCCGCAGATTTCATCGAATCAGCATCAACAAGAATCATTTCAGTGTCGGGAGTTGATTTTTCAGGATAATAATCCGCACCGAAAGTCAATTCTTCCTGTTCGTTATAGTCTATTTCACCTACTTCGGGACTCATAAGGGCTTTAAAAACGTAGTTAACGGCTTCATCAATACCTTGTCTACTTCTGAAATTACGGTCAAGAGTAATTTGCGAAGGATGATTATTACCATCGTACTCACTAAGAGAACGTCGAAGATTCATAAATAACTCGGGACTTGCAAGTCTGAATCGATAAATACTCTGTTTCACATCACCAACGCAATAAAGATTAGTACAATCTCTTGACAAAGCCTCAAAAATGATATTCTGAGCCTCGTTAGTGTCCTGATACTCGTCAATAAGTATTTCTTTATACTTAGAGCGTAACTCTTCGCCAACGCTCGTTAAACACCAATTACCGTCATTATCATAATTTATAAGAAGTCGTATGCATTTATGAAGTATATCATCAAATGAATATGCGTTAAGCTCCTTTTTGGTTTCGCTAAGAACAATTCCCAATCTGTTTACGGAATCGCAAAGTTTTTTAATAATCGGATATAACTTCTCCGCGTCCTTTTTGTGTTCTTCAATAGTAGGTAAAGTCCTTTTTTCAAGGTTGGCTACGTCATCTTCAAAATCTTTATACACATCCTGTGTCAGGACTTTTAACCATTCGTCAACCTTTGTATTTCTGGCGGGAATTTTAACAACAAGTCCCTCACGTATTACTCCGACCAAACCGTCCCAGTCTTTATTTTCAACTAACTCGCTTAATAATAAAACTCGTTCGGCAGTTGCATTAAAACGCCTTAAATACTCGGAACTGAATCCACCCGATTCCTCCATTAAAGCGACAGAACGCATAAGCCTTTTATAGTGAAAATCGCAGAACATATCAAGGAACTTATAAATTGATTGTGCCCAAACAGTATCGTTAGGCTCTTTGTCGGCACTAAAGGACTCCGCAAGGTCATTTAACCATTTACCGGGAGAAGGATACGACCTTGAATAATCATAAAGTGTCTTAATAATTTCGCCCAACTGTTTATCATCACGCTCATTAAGGAACATTGAAGTAAGTGAACGAAAAGCCTCGTCATTTTCTTCGTACAACTCGTTAATAACTGTCTCTAAGGCTTCACTCATTAGCTCAGCAGTATCTTTTTCATCAAGAAGTCTGAAATCAACACCAACATCCGCTAAAGAGAAGTTCTCACGAACTATTTTTGAGCAGAATGAGTCGATAGTACAGATATCCGCCGTAGGAAGCAACATCATCTGTCTGCGAAGATAGTCAGAATTACCGTCACCAACACTACAACTTTCACGTAATGCATCATAAATTCTATCACGCATTTCGGTTGCGGCAGCTCTTGTAAAGGTAACAACGAGAATTTCAGAAACTGAGCATGGATTATCAACATCACTTAAAATGTTTTTTACTCTCTCGGTAAGAACGGTAGTTTTACCCGAACCCGCCGCCGCAGATACGAGCACCTGCATACCACGAGCTTCAACAGCTTTTAATTGATTTTCGGTCCATTTTTTACTCATTTTCATTTCCCTCCAATCTTTCAAGAGCTTTACCGTGGGTTAAGGAAGTTATTTCATCCGTTTCATCACCGTATTCATAACCGCAAATAGGTTTATACGCACAGTATTTACACATTTTACCCTCACCGTCTTTACCGATGGGAACAGGTGAAACACTACCATTATGCAAGGAATTACCCATATCAATAATCTTTTTATCAATTAAACGCGATAAATTCCTGAAGTTCTCAAGAGTATAATAATCACCCTTTGCGGTGCCATCCTTTTTATAGCCAACGGGGAAATAATCGGGAATTTTATCAACACCCATACCGTTAAATACAACGGGACTATCAAGAATCATACCGCTCAATTTACCACTGACACGCTTTTGAGCGGCAATATTCTCCGCAGACGGTGAACGAACATCAAGAAAATTGCCTATTCCAATTCTCGACGGCAGATACAATACACCTGACGGCACAATATCACCATAATAATCAGTGCCGTTCTTCTCAAGAGCCATCAAATAAAGGACCATCTGAATATTAAGTCCGTCAAAAAGTTCGGATAATTTAAACTCTTTTTTACCTGTTTTATAGTCAACAACACGGATATATTTAATCCCGTCTTTTTCCATTAAATCGACACGGTCAATAGAGCCTGTAACCATCACCTGACCGTTTTCAAGAGGAAGAGTATAATGGGGTATCTCGTCACCACCGATTTTAAGTTCGAAATCCGCAGGTTCAAATGAACCAACGTCAAACTCCCCTTTAAGTCGCTCAATAATAGCCATTGAAATATCAAGTAATCGGTTAAAAAGGAACATAAAACGTTTTGACTTTTCGTCAATACCGCCCATTTTTTCATCAAGATACTCGGTTAAAACTCTTGAAACGGTAGCTTTTAAAGTTTCCTCATCCGCAGTTAGGAAAGAGGCTTTAGGAAAATCTTTTAATACAGTTTCCATAACAAGGTGAACAATTGTACCACTCTGTGCGGGGTCAAGCTCCGCAACACGTAATGGTTCAGCCTTTAAACCGTAACGCATAAAATACGAAAACGGACAATTATAGAAACTTTCCACCCTACTTGCAGAAAGATACATATCCTTTCCGAATAACTTTTCACTTACACTTGTGTCCTCAAAATTAAATCTATCGGAATCATTTATATTTTTGAGAGCAGAAATTTTTCCTTTAAACTCCTCTTTATCTTTAAAATATTCAAACAGTGTGGATGTTAATGTAGAGTTATCATTAAAGTTCTTTGAAAGCAGAGAAAAAGCACCATCAATACCCTCAACTTTTTCAATATCCTCAACTAAAGAGTAAGAATGCATCTGAGGGTCACTGACAATATTAAGTGCAGTTTCGATAATTTCAGATTTAAGACCGTTTGAACCATCATCATTAGTGGTTTTATAAGACAAATAGAGTTTCTCAGAAGCGGCGGTAACTGCACAATACGCAATAAACCTTTCTTCGTCGATACTGTCTTCAAAGGGTGGTTTAACTTCAAGACCAATTGCAGTCAGATTTACTCTGTCCGCATCTGTAAGTATGCCGTTTTTAACACTGACAAGGGGGAATTCATCCTTATTAACACCAACAAGAAATACAACTTTCACCTGTTCAATACGAATTCTATCGGCACTACCGATACGTACTTCATCAAGACCCTGAGGAATCTCGCCGATTTCCTTAGAGTCCACAAGAAGACAGAACATCTCGAACCATCTTTTTATACCAAAGGATTTACCCTCACCCAAGGTTGCCATAGTGTCGAGAATTTCAGTTAAAATAACCCACGATACACTGTGACGCTCTGCCTCAACAGGAAAACCATTTTCATTAAGTGATGAATACAGGCTATAAAGTTTATCAGGGATATTCTGTTCAATAAGAAACTCAAAAACAATCCCGGCTATTTCTTTACCATCCTTATCTTCAACTTCCTTTTTAAGCATTACAAGGGGTAAAATTGCTTTCTTTCTTATTTCATTAATTTCATTTAATTTATTAACGGCTTTTTCATCAAAATTGTTACCAAATCCGTCGGGATGCATTGTAAAATCATTAAGCCATCCCTTTCCGTTAACACCCCATATTAAGGCGTATTTTTCTAATGCACAAACCTGGGAAACACTTAATTTAGTAAAACCTGTTTTCAGATAATTGAATATATTTTCAGTGGTAAAACCATCAGAAATACAAGATAATACACCGTTTAAATACACGAATAATGTTTCAAACGAAAGTGAACGTTTACTGTCATCAAAAACAGGTACATCAAGGCGTTTAAGAGCGGAAACCAAGCGATTTTTATAAACACCGCCCGTTCTCTCAATAACTGCAATATCACGGCATCTGTATTTACCTGAACGTAAGAGCTTTTTAATAGTATTAGCTACAAAATTACATTCTTCGTCACTGTCGGTACATTCATAAATTTCGATACTGCCGTCACTTTCAAAAACCTCAGAAGTTTGTGAAAATAAAGCTTTTTCCAATTGGAAAATATGGTTAGGAAATACATTATCACTTTGAAGACAAATATGTTCATCAACAACGATATTATTCTTTGCGGCAGTCGACCTTAATTTATTTTCAAACTTTTTAATAAAATCAAAGGATGAATATCTCTTTGGATTTTGGTCAGTACAAAGGGTAATGTACACATCGTCGGACTGAGAAAGCATTACCTCAAGACAGTCAAACTCCTGTTTAGTAAAGGTTCTGAAACCGTCGATGAATATTGTCCTGTTTTTAAATAAATTATTTTCAATAGCATAATCCGTGAGAATACGTATACAATCCGTATCATCAAAGTAACTTTGAGAAACTAATGCATTATACCCTTCGTTAATCAAAGATAATTCCTGTAATTTTTCTTTTAAAAAACCACCGTTCAGAAGTTCGATTTTTTCTTTAAGAAAATCATCATCAATTGAGCAATATTTCAACTCTTTTGAAAAATCGACCAAAGCACCGAGAGTGTCGTTATTTGACTTTGAATACGTAAAAATATTAAGTTTACCCTCAAGTTCTTTTAATGTCTGACTCATAAGAACATTACGTACACCGCTATCGGGAATATTCTTTGTAAAATATGGTGTGTTTTTAAGTGAAGAAAAAGCCAATCTTGAAAAACTCAATATATCGAACTGTTTTAGCTTTTTAGCACCTAAAAATTTTAACATTGTTTTTTCGGTATCAAAAGAAAATTGCTCGGGAATAATAAGCAGAGGTCTGCTGTTAGAATTATTTAAAGTTTCAAGTAATTTTTGACGCAAATAGGCGGATTTACCACTTCCTGCACGACCTTTAATAATATAAAGCATTTTTGACCTCCTGTATTTTTATGAAACTATCATATCACACTAATAAATAAATTAAAAGTAAATTGTTTATTTTATTGACCAATAAAAGGTACATCTTAAAACGGTGAATAATAAAAAATATCAAGTGAATAATATAATTAGAAATTTAGTGAAAGGAGATTGTTTATGATTGACAGAATCGCTTTGATACTTGTAACAATCGGCGCATTAAACTGGGGCAGCATCGGTCTTTTTAAATTTGACCTTGTAGCGTGGTTGTTTGGCGGTCAGGCGGCAATTTTATCCCGTGTGGTTTACGTACTTGTTGCCTTAGCCGGTATTTGGTGCATTTCACTTCTTTTCAGAGAAAATGAAATGGTAGGACCGGTCAGCACAACTAATGACAGCATAGAATAAAATAAAATGAATAAAAAACGGTCTGTAATACAGCTTTGTATTACAGACCTGCTTTTTATATTTTTTCATTATGAAGCTTTGTAATTTTATAAGTCATAACACCACGAGGTGCTTCAACATCA
This sequence comes from Acutalibacteraceae bacterium, assembly GCA_045592665.1. Taxonomy (GTDB): domain Bacteria; phylum Bacillota; class Clostridia; order Oscillospirales; family Acutalibacteraceae; genus DTU089. The sequence continues at coordinate 3,679 of JAZNVE010000006.1, read as the reverse complement.
ACTTTATCCCCAACCTTGTGACCTAAAAGAGCCTTACCAACGGGTGATTCATCAGAAATCTTACCTTCAGTAGGATTAGCCTGAGCAAAACCGGTAATTGTGTAGGTTTTCTCGGCAGAACCACGAGCAGTTGATTTAATTGTAACAACTGAACCAAGGTGAACAACCTCTGAATTAACTGTTTCTTCGTCAATAATGGTTGCTCTTGAAAGCATTGTTTCAATATCATTGATTTCGGCTTCTAACTTAGCCTGTTCAGACTTAGCTTCGTCGTACTCGCTATTTTCGGAAAGGTCACCGAAAGAACGGGCAACTTTAAGTTTTTCTGCAATATCGGAACGACCTTCGGATTTAAGAACGCGAAGTTTCTCCTTAAGTTCGTCGTAACCTTCCTGGGTTAAAACAATATCCTGAGCCATTTAAAAACATCCTCTCAAAATTATAAGTATCGCTGGAAATAATACCAAAGTATTATACTAAACTAATATTAAATTGTCAAGTAGAATTAACATAACGGCACAACACTAAAGGCTGCACATAATATTTTAGGGTCAACACCCATATTAATCAAACCAAGAAAATCGTCTTTAACCAAAAAATACCTTGGGTCTGGATACAAAAGTTGCTCCTTACCTTCTTTTAGTATTAAAATTTTACCATTTATGTCAACATCATCAAAATTAACAAAAACATCTTCCTTTGTTTTCAATTCCCCCGTAAGTTTTATAAAGTTACCGTACTCAACAAAACAATAATTACAGAATCTTTCTGTATCTGCATTTTCATTCGTAACCAAAGTAAAGGTTTTCACATTATTGGCGAGCTTACAATATTCTTTAGAAAAAATGAAATTATTATCCTTTACGCATACACTGAAATTACGTGATAAATCACCAAGATTATTAACAAGCGATGAAATTAACGCTCTTTTAAAATATGGTTTGTAATCATACCTGAATTCTTCAGGCACAATTTTTTCAATGTCATCAATGGGACCTATAATACTACCTTTGAACGTATTAAAAAGACGGTCAAGATTTAGTGTATACAACATACCTTCATTAACTTCCAATATGGTACACGCTTTACCGCAAAAACTTTGACAGCTTCGTTTGAAAGCATCAGGTCTTATTTGCTTTTTGAAATAACGATTTTTATGACCTTCTTTATTAGATGATGATATTTTAATTATTAGCATAAAAACGCCCCTCTTCCACTATATGAAAGAGAGGCAGATTTTATTATAAATTATAAAGAGTCAGTACACTGAATTGTAGAGCCACCATCAAGGTATTTCAAAGGATCAACCCAACTACCGTTAATCATAAGACCAAAGTGAAGGTGTGCGCCAAAGGAGTAACCTGTATTACCCGCCTGACCGATAACCTGACCTTTCTGTACTCTTTGACCGGGCGAAACGGTAATATTGGAAAGATGTGCATAGTAAGTAACAACACCTTCACCGTGATTTACAACAACATAGTTGCCGTAACCGCCACCGTATCCCCAGCTAGCAACATCGATAGTACCGTCCTTAACGGAAACTACGTCTGCACCGTGTGTACCGGACCAACGACAGGTATCAATACCGTTATGCTGTTTACCCCAACGATACTTAAATCTGGAGGAAACGTAAACATCACTATAAGGTAACGGCCAACACATATCACCGGTTGAACCTGAACCGTAATAAACGTTCTTTTCAGCAAGCTTATTTTCAAGCTCAAGTATTGCTTCCTCACGCTTGTCAATAGCATCTTTATACTGCTGACTTTCACGGTCATATCCGTTAACAATCGCCATAACTTTATCAAGATCCGCCTGAATCAATGCTTCAGCATCCTCAACAACCTTACGTGCATCAACCTGTTCTTGTTTTTTTACCTCATATTCTTTTTTGGCTTCATCTAACTCTGTAATCTTGGAAGAAAGTCTTACTTTAACATCTTCAATTTCAGTAACCTTAACAGCAATATCTTCAATATTTTTTTCAAGTTGTTTTACTACCTTGTCGTCATGTTCTGCAATTCTCTGAAGGAGTTCAACTCTTTCAAGATAAGCCTGAAATTCGAAATCATCAGAAGTAAGCAAATATTCAAGAGGTGTACTTGCACCCGACATATATGATGCTCTGATACGTTCACCCAACAACTCGTAAGTTTTGGCTTTTTCTGCTTCTAATTCCTTAACCTGTATATCAAGTTGTTTAATTTGCTCATTGAGATTATTGATTTCGGTTTCAATCGAATTAATCTGAGTATCTATTTTATTGATATCTTCATCAATAATAGCAATTTCCTGATTATAAAGGTCAATCTGGTCATCAAGGACACTGATTTTATCCTGTAAAGCAGAAACTTCACCGTCATACTTTGAGGCTTCCGCATCAAGTTCATCAATTTTCTTTTGATTTTCGGCAATCTGAGCCTTTATTTCTTCAATTTTCTTTTTGTACTCCTGCTTTTCTGCATCAGTAAGTGCGTAGGCAGATATCGAAAATGTACCCGCCATTAAAACAAGAGCCAAAACAAATGCTAAGACTTTATTTGATTTTTTAATCGTTGTCGACAACATTACTGTGCTCCTTAAGATATTTATTAAGTGAAATCAAGCTACCGAATGAACCAATAAAGGCACCGATAAACATAAAGATTCCGAATATTACAAGAACATAATCAGCAAAAGCAACAACACTTCCGCCAATCATAGCCATTACATCCGAAAGCCAAATACAAGCAACCGAGTAAAGACCATACTCGACTCCTAAGGCTATTACTGCGGAAAATACACCTAAAAGCATACCCTCAACAATAAAAGGCCAACGAATAAACATATTTGTTGCGCCAACGGCTTTCATAATGCTGATTTCAAGACGTCTGTTAAATATCGTGATACGAATCGTGTTAGAAACAATAAACAATGAAACGAAGAAAAGCACCGCCACTATACCGATGCAAACATATGATACCGCGTTTCTGATGCTTGCAATTTTACCTGCAAGCTCACTGTTTTCACGAATCTGCAAAACATATTCAAGGGATTTTATACTATTGGCAGTAGCATCAAATTGTTCAAGATCCTTTACCGTAACCTTATAAGCATCGGGCAGAATATCAGCTGAAAGACCTTCAAGAAGAGTAGCTTTCTCCCCGTATTCGGCCTTCTGTCTTTCGAAAGCTGATTCCTTTGAAACAAATTCAACCTTATCAACATTTCCAATAGCTTCGAGCTGTGCCTTCAAGGAATTCATCTGTTCCTGAGATGAACCGTCTTCAATAAACACCATAATAACATTCTGTGCACCGATAACATCAAGGGCAGAAGTTATATTAAGGTAAATTAAAGTACCGCTACCGACAATAACAAGACAGGATACAAGAACAAAAACAGTAGCCAATGTGAGCAATCTGTTTACCCAGATATTTCTGAAACCTTCTCTGGTAAGGTAACTTAAGCTTGCGCCTTTCATTCTGCATCTCCCTCCTTTACCAATTGTTCGGTATCAGCCGAACTTTCCTGAGGGACTTCGTACACATCATTCTCAGGCACTTCAAATGAATCGGAAATAGACTCTGCATCAACATCAACAGCATAATTCTGGAAAAGATAATCCAGGTCATCGCCACTTTCTTCGACGAAATAGGAACCCACTGTATCCTCGGGATTGTCAAATTTATAG
>JAZNVE010000005.1:0-2960 GCA_045592665.1 Acutalibacteraceae bacterium | reverse complement strand
AGTTACGTTTTTCCAACAAACTCCCCATTTTTCAACTTCTGTAGATGACATCACAGGATAATAGTATTCACTAAACCATACCGTAATATAATCCGGAGTGGCTCCCACTTTGGGTTTTTCAAGATCATAGAGATAGATAGATTGCACTATATCATTAACGAGTTCATCATCACGCAGGGTGAGCGGAAGATTCTCGCTATTCTTTCTAAGCGGACCATAGCAGCTTTTAACAAAACCTGTTCTCCACACATTGGAGAAATAGCCTGAGTCGCTTGGCGTATGTCCGTTTATGGTAATTTTGTTTTGGTCAAAATTACCATTTTCATCTTTGGTAAAATCATATCCGTCTTTTGCCTGCATACGGAAATAAATTTCGTAATAGTGTCCTTCTTCAAATGTATCGTATGCTTCAAGATGTTCTCTCGTACTCTTATCAAAATAGGAAAGTTCTGTTACCTCCCAATCCACATTGCCATTTTCCGCATAGCCTTTAAAAAATGGAGCAGCACCAACTTCCGGTTCGACAATGTTGAAATTTACTTCACCAACCTCACCAATACAGTCGTATGATACATAATATCCACGTCTTTCTTCACCAAAACCACCCATTGCTGTAGGATTACTTCCATTGATGGTGACTTCATAGTTTTCGTAGGACTCATCCAGCTTATATCCGTCTTCAGGTTCAATAAACACACTCAAGCCATATTCATGACCCACAGTAAAGGTTTCTCCTTCAAGCATATTGTGATTTGTCGTGTTATCGTCCCATTCTATGCCGTTTATTGCATTTTTATATACATCCATCAGGTCTGGAATTCGTTCCATCAGCTTTACGCCTTCGCCTGTAATCTTTGCGTTATAGGAAACCTTTTCGCCGGGTTTTGGTCTTGCAATTTCGATTGTTACCTGACCTACCGGCTTTGCTTGCGCAACCTCCGGGAATGTATATGAAGCAACAACCATTGCCCATCTCTGATATTCAAAAGCTTTTCCGGCTTTTGCAGTTTTGCCGTTTATGGATGCCTTAACGTCTGTTGTTGTGGCAGTAGAGGCAAACTCATATCCGTTATTCGGTTCAAGCCACACACTTACTGTATAACTATGACCTGCCTTAAAAGTATCGCCTGCTTCCAGGAATCTTTCGTCGGTTTCGTCATACCATTCAGGCTCTTTGAAAATCGTATATGTAGCATTCGAAGGCAGGCTTGCAAAGCGGTCATAAGGTGCACCATCAACCGGCTCGTCAATACCAAGTACGACAACCGACTGTATAATATCTGATGCAAAAACGATCGTCGGTATTAAACTTAATATCAATGCAAGGCTAAGTAACATGCATATAAACTTTTTCATAACCCTATCTCCCTATTTAGCATCATTTTCATCAAATATATCACCACATTCAGGGCAGAACTTTGGAGGGTTCATTGGATCTTCAGGTATCCATCCGCATTTATCACATTTATATAGCGGAGCACCTTCCGGTCTTTTACTGCCACAATTCTGACAGAACTTGCCCTGATTTACTGTGCCACAAGTACAAGTCCAACCATTAACTTCGGGCTTTTGCTTTCCGCAATTCTGACAGAACTTGCCTGTATTGTCAGTACCGCATTCACATTTCCATCCGCCTTGACTTGGTGCAACACCGCCTACTTGCTGATTAACCAAAGTGTTCTGGCTGTTGTTTGCGCCCTGCATAAAGCCTGACATACCACCCATCATATTACCTGCCATATTCATTCCCATAAAGCCTGCCATAGCACCGTTAGGATTAGCAGCAGCAGTTCCCATAGCCTGAGCTGTTGCACCCGCCATATGACCACGAAGCATATTTGCATCTCTGCCCATAGCAGTAGAACGCTGATATTCCTGGATTCTTGCTTCGTCTTCTTCGCTTGCACTGACGGACGATACACCGAATTCTACGATTTCAACGCCTCGTCTGTCTCTCCACTTGGAAGAAAGAATTTCGTTGAGTTCGTCTGCAATCTGCATTGTGTATGCAGGAATAGCCGCATAGTAGATGTTGTTCTGCGAAATCTTGAACATTGCAGGCTGAAGAGCTGATAACAGTTCAGATTTCAACTGACTGTCAATTTCGTCACGGGTAAAGCTGTCTGCTACATTTGTGCAAACATTGGTGTAGAATAAAAGCGGATTTGTGATTCTGTAAGAATACTCACCGTGACAGCGGATTGAAACATCAATCGGGAATCCGATAGCTTCATCCATAATTCTGAAAGGAATAGGAGCAGGTGTACCGTACTTGTTTCCCATAATTTCCTTTGTGTTGAAAAAGTAAACTCTCTGATTCTTTGGGGGTTCACCGCCGAAAGCAAAACGCTTGCCAACCTCAGCAAAGCTCTTTTTGATGTTCTCACCAAGGTTTCCGTAGAAAATACTCGGCTCTGTGCCTGTGTCATATACAAATTCGCCCGGTTCAGCGCAGATTTCAACTACCTTGCCGCTTTCAACGATAATCATACACTGACCGTCATTTACATTGATAATTGAACCGTTTGAAATAACGTCATCGGTTCCTTTCTTGTTGGAAGAGCGTCCTCCAACTCTTTTTTCGCCCTTCTGAACAAGGACGTCTGCATCTAAGCTGTCGCAATAGAAATAATCACGCCACTGGTCAGCCAAAACGCCGCCCATAGCACCTAAACCTGCTTTTAATAATCCCATAATAATTCTCCTTTCGGTTATTTGTTAATCAAGTGTGTGATGTCCCATACGAAGTTATCAGGTCCCCATATTGTACTGTCTTCCGGTTTCCATATATCGTGCTCTGTGCCTTTGATTTTTCCGTCTTCATCAACAGCGAGTGTGAAGTTCATATCGGTGACATTGAACACATTGACTAAGACGTCCGAATTGCACCTGACGATGAAAGCAGCACCGTCTTCCGTGTAGGCTTCTTCATCACCTTTTTTGATAATAACAGTATCATA
>JAZNVE010000004.1:0-1809 GCA_045592665.1 Acutalibacteraceae bacterium | reverse complement strand
CCTTTACACCTAAAACGGATGCTATAAGAACTTCACCTTTTAGACGCTCAATTTCTTTATACAAGTCACCGTCACTGCCGTATATAAAATCCGCGCCTACGGAATACTGAACCGCTTCTACGCCCTGTTTTTCACATTCGGTTCTCAGTTCTTTTGCGTATTCTTCCTTTGTCATTCCCTCAGGAGTATGTATTTCGGCAAATTCAATGCCGTCAAATCCCAACTCTTTGGCAAGGAAAATCAAATCTTTTTCGGTTTTCAAACCCTTATTGACAAGGGATGACAAGCTGTAACTGCTGACTGCAAATTTCATTTCAAAAATCCTTCCATTATTTTATCATTGCGGCTAAGCCCTTTGAGTATTATGATAATAGCATACCAATTATCATAAAAAGGAGGCAAAGCAATTGAACATCCAAGCAGACGGAGATGAAAAAATTGCCGTTACCCTCAGCCACCAGGATATGAACGAGCTTGATATAACCTATGACGAAATGGATTATTCAAATATTGAAACACGTCGGGTTATATGGACTGTTTTAGACGAAGCAAAAAGAGTTTTAGGAAAACCCATCAACACCGACGGCAGACTCTTGGTTCAAGTTTCCCCTGCGGATGATGGGGGTTGCCTTATGCTTTTTACACAAATGCCCCTTTTGGAGAATAATTCTAAAAAAAGGCTTGTTATGAAAAAGGATGCAGAGCCCATCCTCTGGCAAGCATTTGATGTGAATTCTTTTATTGATGCTGTTGTTATCTTAAAAAAACAAACTCAATTCATAAGAAATTTTGAAGGGTATTTACACAAAAATAAATACTATATTATTATTCACCCCAAACCCTCTTTTTGCGAAAAAATCGACCTTGCTCTGTGTGAATACGGTGAAACCGTAGAGGGTGACAAAGGCAGTATTGCAAAAATTTACGAATATGCAAAGCCCTTATTATCTGAGTGAATCTATTGCCTTTTTAATATCGGTTGCTCCGAAAATATAACTTCCCGAAACAAGCACGTCCGCCCCTGCTTCCACGCAAAGTTTAGCAGTTTCGGGTACAATACCGCCGTCAACCTGAATCATAAGCTTCGGGTTGATTTCATTTGCTTTCGCCCTTATGGCGGCGATTTTAGAAAGCATATCAGTCATAAATGACTGACCACCAAAGCCCGGCTCCACAGTCATAACAAGAACCATAGCAATATCCTTAAGATACGGAAAAACCGCTTCGGCTTCAGTTGCGGGTTTAATTACAAGAGCAGGTGCAATACCTGCTTTTTTTATTTTTTCGATAGTTTCTTTAATATCACTATTGCTTTCAACGTGAAAAGCAATTAAGTCCGCACCGCTTTTTGCGAATGCGTCTATATAATCGTAAGGATTGCTTATCATAAGATGGCAATCGAGAAACATATCCGTTGCCTTTCTTATGGATTTCACAACGGGTGGACCAATGGAAATATTGGGTACAAAGTGACCGTCCATAACATCCACGTGGAGCATATCCGCTCCGCCGTTTTTTACTTTTTCAATATCGGTTTTAAGAGAAGCATAATCCGCCGACAAAATTGAGGGGGATATTTTTATATCATTTTTAAAATTCATTGACGGACACTCCTTTTAATATACTAAGTGCGTATTCTCTGTCTTTTGAAATCTGCTGTTTTAACTCGTCAAGAGATGCGAATTTCATTTCGTTACGAATTTTCTCAACAAGGAAAACCTCGGGGCATTGACCGTAAATATCACCCTCGAAACCTATAATATTGGTTTCACTTCTTTTTTCACTGTTACCTATGGTGGGTCTTACCCC
>JAZNVE010000003.1:0-3633 GCA_045592665.1 Acutalibacteraceae bacterium | reverse complement strand
GAGTTGGCGTAGCGGTCAAAATCGTTAGCGACGAGCAGGAGCGACCAACGATTTTGGGCACCGCAAGTGGACTTAACAATAGTTTGTTTTATTGACATAGTTTCAAGCGGGTCAATTGTTTTTTATTTCGTCAGGTGGTGGGAGGTCCAAATAATTACGCATTAAGCATTATGAATTACGAATTTGTTTTATACTTTATCTTGATATTATCATTCCTTCTTATCCTGATGTTCTGAGGTAAATACATCGGCTACTTCGCTTATGGTTATGTATGCACCGGGGTCAACCTCGTGGACTATCTCTTTTAATTTTGCAACCTGAAATCTGTTAACAATAAAGTAAACCATTGTTTTTTCTCTGTTTGAGTATCCGCCGCGGACTTTAATTTTGGTTGAACCGCTTTCAAATACCTCCGAGAGTATATAGCATATATCTTCAGGCTTGGTGGTAACTATCATAGCACATTTTGCTCTGTCAAAGCCTTCGACGATGTAGTCGACGGTTTTAAGTGCCGCACCGTATGCCACAATTGAGTAAAGAGGTAAAATCCAACTCTTTAAAACAATACCGCAAATTACGTACAAAATAATGTTATAAACCATTACGAAGCTACCAACGGTGACACTTAATTTTTTTGCAAAAACAACCGCCATAACTTCAATACCATCCATAGCACCTCCGAAACGAATGGCAAGACCGCTGCCGATACCCGAAATTGCACCTCCGAAAAGGGCACATAATAAAAGGTCAGTACCTGCAAGGGGTGAGGCAATATTTACATCCACAGGTAAAACATCCGTTATAAGCCATGCACAAAGGGAATATATACCAACTGTATATATAGCATAAACCGTAAAATGAATTCCCTGTTTTTTAAGTCCGTAAAGGAAAAGGGGAATATTTAATATTAAAAGAAAAATAGAAAGAGTAAAAAATTCGGGAGTTACCTTAGCCAAAAGCATTGATGTACCCGAAATACCGCTGTCGTAAAGCTTAACGGGACTCAGAAACATTGTAACACCTATGGCGTTAATAATACCCGCCACCGTAAGCATGAGGAAATTAGTTATTTTGAATTTCTTAAGGTTATTTATAATTATTTCTTTTCTATTTTTATCCATAGTCATCTCCTGTAATAAAATATCATTTACTACATTATATCATAAAAGACAAATGAAAAATTAAAAAAGTATTAATTATTTTTTGAACCGAAAAATAAAAAAATTTAAATACCCCGAAAACAGGTTCCTGTTTCTTCTCCTTGTCTATATATTCTATCCAACCGAAGAATAACGGTAAGAGAACTACCCACCACCGCTACGCGGTCCCCCTCCCTTTTTTGCGTTGCAAAAATGGGATGATATGCTATCGCATTACAACAACTCATCTATAATCGGCTTTGCCCATTTAATTATGAATTACGCATTACGAATTATGCATTAAAAAAGCTCCTTGCAGTTCATAGCAAGGAGCTTTTTTCTTATTTCATTGCATTTTTAAGGAAATCTACCGCGGCGCGGATGTCAACCTCAGGTTTATCGCCAACCTCACGTTCAATTGTAAGGAAGCCATTGTAACCGATTTCTTCAAGTGCGGCAAGGTAATTGGGCCAATTTACGCTACCCTCACCAAGGGGAACTTCGATGAATGAATCGTCCGTAACAATTACATCCTTTTTAATTCCGTAAACGATTTCGGGATCACGGAAGAAAATCTGTTTACCGTCTTTTGCGTGGGTATGTACGATATATTTTTTAAGATTATGTACAGCACCGACAGGGTCATCACCCGTTACCATTACAAGGTTAGCCGGGTCAAGGTTAACACCAACACCGGTAGAATTAAGGCTGTCAAGGAAGCCTTTGAGAACTGCACTTGTTTCGGGACCTGTTTCAACAGCAAAGTGAGCATCAATTGAATCAGCGTACTCTGCAAGCTCGTGACAAGCCTCCTGCATAATTTTGTATCTGTCGTGGTTGGGATCGGATGGTACAACACCGATGTGAGTTGTAACAATATCTGTTTCAAGCTCTTTTGCAAGGTCAAGGATTCTCTTGGATTTTTCCACTCTTGCCTCGTTAAGGTCCTTGTGGATAAATCCGCCTCCGCCCAAATCACCGCAAAGAGCAGAAATAACAAGACCGTTTGATTTTACAAGGTCGAGAAATTCCTTTCTTTTAGCACCAACAAGGTTTTCGGGAGCCATTTCACCGCTTGTAGCGTAGACCTGAATACCCTGTGCACCACATTCGGCGGCTTTTTTAACGGATGTGGGAATATCCGTTCTGAAAGAGTTGATTATAATGCCTATGGGAAACTGTTTCATAATAATAACCTCTGTTTTTTTATTTTAAGATTCTTTCGAATCAGATTAACTTATTTTCTGCCCTTTATTTTATCCCAATACTCTTTTGCGGCTTGTTCCTGCTTGTTATCACCGTAAAAGTAATACTGTCTATTTTTAAGAGCATCGGGTAAATATTGTTGCTCCACCCAACGATTGGGATAGTCGTGGGGATACAAATAAAATTGTCCTTTTATTTCTGCATCATCGCCGTCAAAGTGCTTATTCTGAAGTTGACGGGGTATGGGACCGCTTTTACCTTTTTGAAGGTCACTCATAGCCTCGTTAACCGCATCGTGAGCAGTGTTTGACTTAGGTGAGTTACAAACTAATATAACCGCATCCGCAAGGGGAAGCCGTGCCTCGGGCATACCCACCTGCAATGCAATATCCGTTGCCGCCTTTACAATGGGTAAAATCATCGGGTACGCAAGACCAACATCCTCTGCGGCACATACAAGAAGTCTACGTATTGCAGAGGTCATATCCCCTGCCTCAAGCAGTCTTGAAAGATAGTGAATTGCTGCATCAGGGTCCGAGCCTCGCATTGATTTTTGAAAAGCGGATAAAATATCATAGTGCTCGTCGCCCTCTCGGTCGTACTTCATGGCGCTTTTTTGTGTGAGAGATTGTGCACTTTCGAGAGTAATTATTCTTTTTTCACCGTTTTTGGGCTTTTTAGCAGCCAAAACGCAGAGTTCCACCGCATTAAGGGATTTACGTACATCACCGCCACAAGCATTCGCTATGTGCCTTGTAACGCCCGTTTTGATTTCAAAGGTTTCGTTTTTTTCTTCTTCAAGGAGTCTGAAACCCCTTATAACCGCATTTTCAACCTCGTCGGGTGTAACATATTTAAATTCAAATACGGAAGACCGGCTTAAAATTGCACTGTAAACGTAGAAATAGGGGTTCTCCGTAGTGGAGGCTATAAGAGTTATGGAGCCATCCTCTATGTACTCTAAAAGAGTTTGCTGTTGCTTTTTATTGAAATATTGAATCTCATCAAGATACAAGAGAATTCCGTTGGGAGCAGTAAATGAATTCAAATCATTTACTATATCCCTGATATCCTGCGTGCCTGCAGTGGTACAATTAAGTTTACGTAACGTACGGTCGGTTTTTTTGGCTATCATACGGGCAAGGGTGGTTTTACCCGTACCCGACGGACCGTAAAATATCATATTCGGAAGTTCACCCGATTCAATGATATTTCTCAAAGGCATATTTTCACCGATAAGGTGTTTTTGACCTACTATATCATCAAGACTTACGGGTCTTATTCTGTC
>JAZNVE010000002.1:0-4212 GCA_045592665.1 Acutalibacteraceae bacterium | reverse complement strand
AAACCTACGATAGTGCCTGGGGTAAATGGATTGGCAAGGACGGTACCGAAATACCCTCCGTACCCACCTACGACACACAGGGCAGGGGCTACAACTGTACCACGGTGGATAACTGGATTATTTCCCGTTGGTCTGAGGATGACCCCGGCTATGACATTGAAGATTTTGAGGAAAAATTTAAAAAATACACTCCCCTTCTTGCTTCAAGATATGATGACCTCACCCAGCCGATTGAAAGGCTGACCGAATATCTTGAAACGAAGGATAATTACGAATACGTTCTTCTTGAAGATATTCCCGACCTCTACGGTGAAGCAAAGGATGAACTGAAAACCACCGACAACGACTTTCACGTTCAGATGCCCTGGGGTTATTGCGGTAACGAGATTTTCAACGGCTGCCGTGAGGGTGAGGTTAACGCTGTAATTTCAGAAAAACTCAACGCATTTTCACGTCTTTTAGGTGACAACTCACACGAAGAAAAAAGTATTGATGCTTGGAAATATATGTTAGCGGCAGAGCATCACGACGTTACAATTTGCGGTCTTTTAGACCTTTCAAGAAGATTTATTCCCGAATCCTTAAAATACTCAAAAGAGGTAAAAGACTCCTCTTTAAATTACATTGCTACGAAATTTGCAAATGAAGAAACTCCCTCGGTGCTTGTTATAAATCACCATTCATTCCCCGTGGACGAATGGGTTGAAATCCCCGTGGAAGATGATTTTGTTGCATTCGATAATGAAGCTCCTGCAGAATGTGAAATCATTGAAAAATCAGGTGAAAAATGTCTTTCTCTTCACGCTCAAATACCACCTTTCGGTTTCAAGAGATTTGCTCTTAAAAAAGCCGAAGCTAAAAATGAAAATCTTTACTCTTTTGACGAACAAACTAACATTCTTACAACTCCTTGTTACGAAATTAAATTAACTCAGAACGGTATTGAGTATATTAAGGATATTACTACACATAAACTCATTGTGAACAACGCAAGTGATGGTATTTTCACGGGTAATATTAACGGTATTGACTCCGTTTCCGAGGGTAATTGGAAAGTAAACCTTTCCTCTCTTGGTGCCGTGGCTGTTTATAGTGGCACTATCGGTGGCGTACCCATTGAACTTACAATGAACTTTACAGGCAAATCAAAAAGAATTGACTGTAAAACAATATGCACAGTCAAAAATGACCTTATCGGCAGAACTGATATCACTCAGGGAAGACCCGTGCCCCTTACCCTTAACGGTCATCATCACGAGGACAAGCTTTGCCTTAATCTTAATATTAACGTTAAAAATGACCGCAGAATGTTCCGTGATTTACCCTATTCAATTTCAGAATGGAACGGTGCATTAAGAAAAACCGAGAAATATTGGTATCCAAACGACGATATTCTTATTGATACCGAGGTTTCACCCGAAGAATCCTTTAACTCGACCACCTATTACCACGGCATTTACTGGCTCAGTGTAAAAGACAGTGAACAGGGGCTTGCGGTGTTCAATAAAGGTTGTATGGGTTGTGCACTTACGGGTAATAATCTGCGTATTCCCCTTATTTACTCAAACGAGTATATGTGCGGCACACGTATTCTTGACGGTGTTTTTGAAAATGAATTTGCCATTTTCCCCTTTGACGGTGAAATGAGTAATGTTCTTCTTCACAAAAATGCCCTGGCATACGCCCTCCCCCCTATTGCAGAGTTTATCCCTCAGGGAAAAGGCTCCGCAAAAGAATTTGAATCTTTTGACATTCAATCCGATAACGAAGAAATAATTCTTACCGCCCTTTATCCGGAAAAAGATTATATTTTAGCCCGTTTTTGTAACTATTCCGACAATTCATCTTCCGCAAAATTCACCTGTTCATACGGCACAGTTACCGTTGAAACAGATTTACTCGGGAATAACATTAAAAACCTTACGGATAATACTCTTACTTTCCGTCCTTGGGAAATCAAAACGATAAAAATTGAGTTAAACGTATAATATTTTCATCAAAACACGGAGGCAAGCTTTATGCTCAGAAAAAGACAGGTCCATCTTGATTTTCACACCAGCGAACTTTTACCCGTTGGTAATAATTTTTCAAAAGAACAATTTCAAAACGCATTAAAAACCGGACACGTTGACTCCATAACGGTTTTTTCAAAATGTCACCACGGATGGTCATACCATCCTACCGAAGTTAATGAAATGCATCCTACCCTCGAGTTTGATTTACTCGGCGCTCAACTTGAAGCCTGTAAGGAAATTGACGTTAATGCTCCCGTTTATATTTCCGCAGGATTCGATGAAAAAGAATATCGCAAACGCCCCGAGTGGCGTTGGTGTCCCTCACCCGATAAAGATGAGTTGGAAGAATATAATAAAGAAGTGCATTTTCATGCTCTTTGCTTTAATACTGGTTATCTTGATTTCCTTTGTAATCAAATTGAAGAGGTTATGGTCAAATATAACCCCTGCGGTATTTTCCTTGATATTATCGCCTCAAGAGTATGCTACTGTGACAAATGCGTCAGTGATATGAAAACAATGGGGCTTGATATCGAAAACGCAGAAGACCGCGAAAACTTTGCACAGATTGTACTAAATAAATATCTTGAAAAAACCAATGAAGCCGTAAGAAAACATAGTGCTACCGCAACAATTTTCCACAATAGCGGTCACGTGCCCAAGGGGGATTACCGCTATATTGACGCTAACACCCACCTTGAGCTTGAAAGCTTACCAACGGGTGGTTGGGGTTACGACCACTTTCCCTTATCCGCCGCGTATGTACGCACCGTAAAAGACAAGGATTACCTTGGTATGACGGGTAAATTCCACCACAGTTGGGGCGAATTCGGTGGTTACAAGCACCCCAATGCGCTCATTTACGAAACGGCTTTAAGTGTTGCAAACGGTGCGGGTTGCTCCATTGGTGACCAGATGCATCCCCTTTCGGAGTTAAATATCGCAACATATAATCTTATCGGTAAGGCTTACTCTTTAATTGAGGAAAAAGAGCCTTGGCTTGATGGTGCTGTCAACGTTGCAGACATTGCCGTTTTAAGTGCGGAAGCGACAATTAAAAATCGCGACACAAAAGCCGATATAGGTGCAAACCGTATGCTTTTGGAAAATCATTTTCTTTATAATTTCATTGACGAATCTGCGGATTTATCTAAGTATAAGCTCCTTATTCTCCCCGATGTTTCGGGTTATTCCCCCGAAATAACTAAAAAAATCAAAACGTTCGCTCAAAATGGGGGTAAAATCATCGCTACGGGTGAGTCAATTGTTAAGGAGGGTAAATTCATCCTTGATTTCGGTGCCGAATACGAAGGGAAAAATGAATTTAACCCCACATATTTTATTCCCCGATTTGACACCGTTAACGGTAAACCCGAATACGTAATGCGTTGCGATTTCAATAAATTTACCTCTACCGAAGGCGAAATAGTAGCATATATGCAAAACCCTTATTTCAACAGAACCTTAGAGCATTTCTGCTCCCATGCCCACGCACCCAATAACCCCGCAGAAAGCTTCCACGGGGCTGTAATAAATAAAAATATTGCGTATATCGGATGGGATATTTTTACCGCTTACGCGAACCACGGTCACCTTTGCTTTAAAGAGCTTTTTACATACATAATCAAAAAAATGATGGGTGATGAAACCACTGTTTTCGCAAATATTCCCGACAAAGCAGTTTTGACTTATACAACTCAGGAAAAGGAAAACAGACATATCCTCCACCTCCTTTTTGCTCACACAACACTACGTGGCAAAAACACTGAGGTAATTGAGGATACCGTCCCCCTTTACAATGTTAAATGTAGCGTAAAATGTGATGAAAAGCCCTCATCCGTAAGGCTCGTACCCTCGGGAGAAAGCCTTGATTTCACATTTGTTGACTCCAGAGCAGAATTTACCGTTCCCGAAGTGAACATTCACCAGATGGTTGAAATTAATTAAAATATCAAAAAACTACCTCACGGAGGCAAACCATGGCAAACACCCCTGTTAACACCGCACGTCCCATAAAATTCAATAATGACGGTAAGCTTAAAATAATTCACATTACCGACACTCATATCGAGGATGAAAATATCGATTACACTCTTGTGCTTATTGCCAGAGCTTGTGATATTGAAAAACCCCATATCGCAATTATTACGGGTGATAATGTCTTAAACTATGATAACCCCGAAAAAACGAAAGCCTA
>JAZNVE010000001.1:0-15008 GCA_045592665.1 Acutalibacteraceae bacterium | reverse complement strand
TTAGCGAAGAGCAATATATGGATCAGGTGTGCAAGAAGTTGGAGATTCAGGTGCATAAATGCGAGATGAATAAAGAAATTCTCTTAGAGAAGCTGGAGCATGCAATTTGGCATATGGATACAGTTATTTCTCACCCTAATGCAGTTGGTATCATGCAATTAACAAAAGAAGCAAGGCAGCACGTGACTGTGCTTCTGAGTGGCGAAGGTGCAGACGAACTGTTAGGGGGATACAGTGTATTTGTAAATGCGTATAAACTGGAACAGGGTCTGATACCTGATGTACAATGCGCAGGAGAACGAATATCCGACCCAAAAGAATATCTTATTAAAGGACAAGGCTTTCTTGGACGTAATTTGTGTGAACGTATATGTTCCGGATTTCGTGCTGATGAATTATAATATGACTGTGTTCTGTACCAATCGGTAATAATCCAGGTTACACGCTGCAATTCACCATATTTTCCGCTATGAACGATTTCGTGAGCCTTTCTGTAAAGACAGTTTGTACGTTGGTTGAACATGATTGCAAATATTTTATCGCTTTTATCTGCAACTGCATTCATTTCACGAACCTGTTTAGTGTAAACACCTGCGGGTTTTTCGCTCATAACGTGAAGACCCTTTTCCAAAGCCTCAATAACAAGGGGCGGATGGTCATAGTGAGGTGTAGCAATAAGAACCGCATCAACCTCACCCGAATCCATAAGTGCCGAAGCTGTATCATAAGTTTTAACCTCAGGAAGCTGCTCCTTTACCCAATCGAGTCTGTCAGGCTTAATATCTGCTACTGCCGTAATTTCAATTTCGGGCATTGAACCCTTAAGTGCGTTTTTAATATGGCTTGAGCCCATATTTCCCACACCGATAATACCTAAACGTACTTTTTCCATTTTAATGTGTCCTCTCTTAATAATTTGAGTTATTTATGAAATAATATTCACGAGGTGAATATTATGAAAAACCAAAAAAAATCCAAAGTTCAAGAAGTCATAGATGCCGACAACAACCTTGATAAAAACATCCAAAGTGATATCAACGGTTCTTACACCGGCAACCCCCTTAACGGCGACGTACCTTTGCAGGACGCTGACGATTTGTAGTCCTCTTTTTCCTCTCGAAATTGTGCGCAATGTGTGTACCCGTAAGAGCAAACAAGGATATTCCCGTAAAGAACAACTGTATAAATACCATTTGCAGACAATTAAGGTGAGTGAGACCCGAAACGAGGGCAAGTACCGCAACGACAGCAACCCCTATACCCATAGCGCAAAGCTGGAAAATATGAATTACCTGTTTTATGGCACTGAGTGATAATGCGCTTTTTATACAATGCAAAAAGCTTGTAGCCTTACCCTCGTGCAAAAGAAGAGCATCGGCAGCTGATGTGGTACAGGCTTCGTAAGATTTATATAAATCCCCCGAAACTGCAGATAAAATCTTAACTCCGCTTAAGGGTAAATTAAGTTTATTTGCTACCATAGTATCGGTTATATTGGCATCATCGGAACGCACAAGGAGTGAAATACTGTTACTTTCAATATTTCTGAGAAGTCGCGCATTTGATGAGTTAACGTCGTAAGATATTATAAAAACCGCCGCTGCCTTACCATCAATGGCAAGGTATAACGGATATCTTCCCTCGGTCAAGTGCTTTTCAATAAGGGCTCTATCGGGAATTTCAACATTGTGATTTTTAAGTAAATCTCCATTACCTACAAGCACGCGTCTGTTGAAAATCCATGCAGAAAGCCCCAATTTTTCCTCGTAAGCAAGCGTATCAACCGGGGGAAGAAGTGAAACCTCACCCACAATAACACGTTTAAAAAGATTACCCAAAGGACCGCCGGAAGCTATAACCAAGGCAGCAGTGTTAATAATGGCTTCATCAATTCCCATATCATAGAAAAGATGTATGCCATATACATTTCCGCCTTCTTCATCAAAAATATCCGCTGAATCCACCGCAACTGCGTTTGCATTCTCACAAACCCTTAATGCATCCCAGCCTGCAATCATACCGCCCTTATCACGTGTTTTCTTGGAAACCTTCTTTATAGCAACAGCATCGGCTATAAAAGAAAAATAGGGCAAGCTTATACATAAAGATGCGGTAAATGCAGATATACCGCTTATAAGGTGCTTTGTAATTACCAAGGATATTAACCCAATTAACAAAGACACACCAAAGCTAATGGGAATAAGCTTTCGTGATATTTCGTCCGAGGGGTAAAATTTACTCGAAAGCTCCACAAAACGACGAGGAAACAAGGTTTTTTGAGAAGATATTACAATCGGCTCCTCAAGAAGTAAGCCCCTACCGATTTCAAAGGCAGTTTCGCCCTGTTCAATAGGACCTATGGCATAAACATCCTCTTTTTCCGTCATATACTTGAAATTTTCGCTGATTCTCGCAGTTTCGATTATACGGGCAGTAAGATTAAGAGCCATGCTCAATACTGCTACAGCACCGAATAAACTGATACCCTTTTCAAATGGATCAGATGTAAATAAAAATGCAATATCCTGCACAAGGGTGGCAGCAAGCCCCAGAAACACACCTGTGTCCCTATTAAGCTTAAAGCCCTTGAAGCCTTTGATGCCGTCAATAATACAATTAAAATTAACCACACAGGGGGCAATGGTAAGAAGGAGCGAGGCTATAACAAAAATCGTTCCGCCCTCGGTAAATTTTTTAGCTATTAACGAAATAACCAACAGTAACACAAATGATACAAATGACACTACCGCACCGATTACAGCGGTATTTTTTTGCTTTCTTAAAAAATACGCAACTTTAAATTTATCGTCGGGCATACGATATTCATCGGTACCGTATTTTTTAACAGGTTCGTTGTTATCTGCTTCATCGGGTTCGTTTGTAACAGTAAATTTACTTGCCTTTTCCTTGCGTTTTTTGATAAGCTGTTCTTCAACTTCTCTTTCGTCAACAATCTCTACGGCATCATGGAAGCCCTCGAATGAAAGCTGAGCACCGTCGTCCTCCTCGGGAAGCTCTATATCGTGAGCATCGCCGTCAGTCACCGCAAGGGAACGTAGTCCGATGGTTTTTGTATGTTGCTTATCGTCAAACACAACAGTTTTTCCGGTTGCCTCCATATCACCTGCTCTATTATCAGGCACAAGATTCGGAACCGGTGAAAAATCGGTTGTATTCGTGAAATTACTTTGTTTCTTCACGAAACCGCCACGCTCATATTTCTGCTCCTCAGGAGGCACAATACGGTGTTCCGCGGTTTTTTCAAGATTTTGAATGGGTTTATTAAAAAAGCGGTTACGGTACTTTTCGCTGACAAAGGTTCCGTAAACCTGAGGCTCTGCCACGCTGTCAGAACGCTCAACCGTATCGGTTATAATACGGTGCTCTATATTTTCATTATGGCTCGGTCTGGGATTAAACGAAACCGCCTTGGGCATATGCTCAATTTCCTCAACAAATTCCAGGGCATCACTACCGTTTTGAAGCATACCGCTATCCTGCAGTAATTCATCAATTTCTTCCAAAGACCATTTTCTTGTCTTTTTTCTTTCGTCAGCCATTATTATTCCTCACAATTAGTTTTGAATATCACGCTGTTTAGATATCTCGTACATCAATATACCTGCGGCAACTGATGCGTTAAGAGAGTTAATCTGCCCTTTCATAGGCATTGAAAGAATAACGTCACATTTTTCTTTTACGAGCCTTCCCACACCTTTACCTTCGGAACCGATAACAAGTGCTACCGCACCTTTAAGGTCTGCGTTGTAGAAGGTTTCGCCATCCATATCCGCACAGTAAATCCAGACACCGCGTTCTTTAAGTTCATCAAGTGTCTGAGGGATATTAGTAACCCTTGCTACGTGCATAAATTCGACTGCACCTGCGGATGTTTTGGCAACGGCAAAGCTTAGGGGTGCGCTACGTCTTTTGGGAACAATAACACCGTGAGCCCCTGCCGCCTCGGCAGTTCTTATTATAGCACCCAGATTATGTGGATCCTCAATTTCGTCGCAGACTATAATGAAGGGTGGCTCTCCTTTTTCCTCTGCCTTTGCAAAGATATCATCAACTGTTGAATAGGCTTTAACCGCACCCATTGCTATAACGCCCTGATGATTTGCGTGACCGCAAAGGAAGTCGAGTTTTTTACGGTCAACTTCTTTTATGGGAATACCCGCATTTTTGGCATCCGCAAGAATCTTAGGCACCGAGCCTGAGTGCTCACCCCTTGCAACCATAACACTATCAAGAGGGCGCCCTGCTTTTATAGCCTCCTGAACGGAGTTTCTGCCGAAAATTATATCTTTTTCGGTTTGATTTTCCCTATCGGAAAAATCATCCTTACGACCATCAAATTTCTTGCGGTCGTTAAAATTGTCGTTTTTGTTTTTATACATAAATTTACCTTTTTGATTGATTTATAGGTTTTTCCACGATAATGGTACATATTCTCTCCAACTGAAGAAAAACAGTAAGAGAACTACCCACCACCGCTAACGCGGTCCCCCTCCCTATTTCATCACAGATGAAACAGGGATGATAAACTGTCGCTTTATATTAACTAAAATTTAAAATCGGAAACGAAGTTTCCCCGAAACTCCTCACTCCTAATTCCTCATTGAAAAGCTTATACCGAAGGAATAAGCTTTTCCTTACCGCCCATATAGGGTCTTAATGCTACGGGAATGTTTACGCTGCCGTCCTCATTAAGGTTGTTTTCAAGGAATGCAATAAGCATTCTGGGAGGAGCCACAACGGTGTTGTTAAGTGTATGGGGGAAGTACTTTTTATCCTTACCGCCCGCACGGATTTTAAGGCGTCTTGCCTGAGCATCGGAAAGGTTTGAGCAAGAACCGACTTCAAAATACTTCTGCTGTCTGGGGCTCCATGCCCCAACATCAACAGATTTAACCTTAAGGTCTGCAAGATCACCTGAACAACACTCGAGAGTTCTTACGGGGATATCAAGTGAACGGAATAAATCAACTGTGTTTTTCCAAAGCTGGTCAAACCAATAGGGGCTTTCCTCGGGCTTACAAACAACAATCATTTCCTGTTTTTCAAACTGATGGATACGGTAAACACCGCGTTCCTCAATACCGTGAGCACCCTTTTCTTTACGGAAACAGGGAGAATAACTTGTAAGTGTCTGAGGAAGTTTTTCCTCGGGAACAATTGTATCAATAAATTTACCAATCATTGTGTGTTCGCTTGTACCGATAAGGTAAAGGTCCTCACCCTCGATTTTGTACATCATAGCGTCCATTTCCGCAAAACTCATAACGCCTGTAACAACGTTTGAACGAATCATAAATGGAGGAATATAATATGTGAAACCACGGTCAATCATAAAATCCCTTGCATAGGAAATAACCGCAGAATGAAGTCTTGCAATATCACCGCAAAGGTAGTAGAAACCGTTACCCGCTACTCTACCCGCACTGTCGAGATCGATACCGTCGAAACTTTCCATAATCTCACGGTGATAAGGAATTTCAAATTCGGGAACAACGGGGTCACCGAAACGCTCGATTTCAACATTTTCGGAGTCATCCTTACCAATGGGAACACTGGGGTCGATGATATTGGGAATAACCATCATAATATCGTTAACTTTCTTAGAAAGTTCAACCTCAAGACCCTCAAGCTCTGCAAGACGCTTTGCATCTTCGGCAACCTGTTTTTTCATTGCCTCTGCTTCGTCTCTTTTACCCTGTGCCATAAGAGCACCAATCATCTTACTGTTTTTATTTCTTGAAGCACGAAGGTTATCCGCCTCACCCTTAACCTTACGGCTTTCGGCATCAAGTTCAATTACCTCATCCACAAGGGCAAGTTTCTTATCCTGAAATTTATTTTTAATATTCTGTTTTACTATTTCGGGGTTCTCTCTTAAAAATTTAATATCTATCATTTTTCCTACTCCTTTTTACTCGTTATCAAATATCTTCAAAAGTTTTTTAAGATCGTCATCATCAAAAAATTCGATTTCCAATGAACCTTTTTTACTTGATTTTGTAACCTTTACCTGTCGTCCCAATACATCGGAAAGAGCAAGTTCAACTTCATCATAATAGGGGTTGCGTTTTTTTCCTTTCTTACCCGATTTAACATCGCTTATGGATTTTCTTGCAAGTCTTTCGGTAGTTCTTACGGATAAGTCCTCTTTAACAACCAACTTTGCAAGTTCTATTCTGTAATCTTCATCGGAAGCAGTGAGGATAGCTTTAGCGTGTCCTGCTGAAAGCTCGCCCTTCATTACCATTTCCTGTACTTCCTCGGGAAGTGCAAGAAGTCTTAATGCGTTAGCCACCGCCGAACGGGAACGACCGACGATTTCGGAAATTTCCTCCTGAGTGTACCCGTATTTTTCGGAAAGCTCTTTGTAACCGTTTGCTTCTTCAAGGGGATTCAGGTCCTCACGTTGAACATTTTCAACCAGCGCAAGCTCCGCAACCTGAGCATCGGTTAATTCTTTTATTACTACGGGAACTTCCGTAAGACCCGCCATTCTTGAAGCACGCCAACGACGTTCACCCGCTACAAGCTGATAACTGCCGTCAAGCATCGGTCTTACAAGAAGCGGTTGTAAAACACCGTGTTTTAATATGCTTTCGGAAAGCTCACGAAGTGCATCTTCGTCAAAGTGTTTTCGGGGTTGGTCACGGTTGGGTTCAATATCCGTTAATTTAACCTTAACCGCTCCTGCACTTGATGAAAGCTCCTCAACTGAGTTATCGAGCATTATTGCATCAAAACCTCTGCCGAGACCTGATTTTTTAACTGCCATTTATCTCACCTTAATTCATTTTCAAAAATTCTTCCGCTAAAGCGGTGTAGCTTTCGCTACCTCTTGAAGCACGGTCATAGTAAATAACCGGTTCACCGAACGAGGGAGCCTCAGAAAGCCTTACGTTACGGGGAATAACCGTTGAGTAAACCTTTTTCGGAAAAAAGTTTTTAACCTCCGCAACCACCTGTTGAGTAAGATTAAGTCTTCCGTCGTACATAGTAAGAAGAACACCCTCAAGCTCTATGTAAGGATTATAAAGTCTTTTTATGGTACGCACCGTAGCCATAAGCTGTGAGAGTCCCTCAAGTGCGTAGTATTCGCATTGAATGGGAACTATGAAACTATCCGACGCAGTAAGTGCGTTAAGAGTTATAAGTCCCAATGAAGGGGGACAATCAAAGAAAATAAAATCATAATTTTCCTGAATTGTAGCAAGGGCATTTTTTAAAAGTGCCTCACGCTTGTCCATTACCGCAAGTTCTAATTCCGCACCTGCCAGGTTAATATTTGAGGGTATAATATCAACGCCCTGAAATTTTGTTTTTATAATTGCCTGAGCGGCACTGCAGGAGCCTATAAGCAATTCGTAGGAAGTGGCGGTAAGATTTTTACGTGAAATACCGTAACCGCTGGTGGTGTTACCCTGGGGATCAATATCAACAAGAAGTATTCTTTTTCCCAAGGCACCTAAAGCGGCGGCAAGATTCACGGCACTTGTGGTTTTACCCACGCCACCCTTCTGATTAACAATCGAAATAATTTTAGCCATTAATATATCCTTCCGTGCTTCAATACATAAGCACCCAATTTTCCTATTATATATACATAACTTAGTATATCATATATATAATAAAAAGGGAATAGATAAACACAAAAAAATCCCGTCAAAAATGACAGGATTTTTTTAGTTAAGAGATAAGAGAGAACAGATAAAAGAATCGGGGCTAACGCCGATTGTATTCACGTTTTGCGTAAGCAAAATATATCGCATCCAACGGATATATCGCGCGTTAGCATATCGCACCGAAGGTATATCGCGCCCGAAGGGCATATAATGCCGACCGCAGGTCCCGACAATTATGCATTAAGCATTACGAATTACGAATTATTTTATCCTTAACCCTTTCGGATAATGATTTTTGGCTCTGCCGTTTACGACTTTTGCACCGCCTGAAGCACAACCATTGACCGTTACTACCGCCCAACCATTGGGGCAATCGGTGTCAAATTCTTCACCGTGAAGATACTTTTTAAGCTCATCACTATCGGGTGAAAGCTCGATTTTTCTTTTGAAGTTTTCACCCATTCCCATAAAGAATTGATGATGGGGTTGAATGTAGTTTTTACGCACCTCACCGATAGTAATACCCATTGAAAAAACCGTTGCTTTTTCAACTTTAAAATCGGGGTCAAAATATACGGGCGTACCCTTATGTAAAAGCACATTTTCTCTATCATAATCCACAAGTGTATCATCGAGAAAATCGTAAATAACCTTGTCAATTTTATCGTTCTTTTTACCTTTTACGGGAGCGTAATTATTAGCGGAATTTGTATTATGAAGCACCGCCGCAAACTGACCCTCACCTTTGTTTTTATGGGGATAAAATCGTCTTGCAAAATGTATATTTTCACACTCACAACCGTCAAATTTAATACCGTCACAAGTGTTTTTCTCTACTATTTCCGGCACTTTAACAAGCTCAAAATCAGGATGATTTTTCAGGAAATCATCAACAATTTTCTCGTTTTCATCCAATGAAAAAGTACAGGTCGCGTACACAATATAACCGCCGTTTTTAAGGCATTTTGTGGCATTTTCGAGGATTTCCTTTTGCCTTAATGAGCAGTTTTTAACGTTTTCCTCGCTCCATTCGTCAATGGCAATTTCCTCTTTTCTGAACATTCCCTCTCCTGAGCAGGGCGCGTCAACCATAATTAAATCAAAGGTTTCAGGGAAAACCGAGGCGAGTTTTTTAGTATCCATACAGGTGGTTACAACGTTTTTAAGACCGAGTCTTTCAACGTTACCCGTAAGGATTTTGCACCTTGAGGGAACAATCTCGTTAGAAACAAGAACACCATTTTCGCCCAACTTATTCTTAAGTTGAGTGCTTTTACCACCGGGTGCGGCACACATATCTAAAACGCACCAATCGGGGTCAATTTCAACGCATTCCGCAGGCATCATAGCCCCCGGCTCCTGAACATAAATCATACCCGCGTGGTGGTAGGGATGATTACCGATTTTTTCATCCTCAAAGTAAAAACCGTTTTCAACATAGGGGATTTTTTCGCTAACAAACGGGTTGATTTTAAGGAAATCTTCCACCGAGATTTTATCAGTATTGACCCTGAATGCCCTTACGGGATTATCTTCCAAAGACTTTATATAATTATCAAAATCATCACCTAAAAGAAATTTCATTCTTTCGGCGAAATTTTCGGGTAATGCTTTCATTTTCATTCGACCTCAATATTCATTTCCGCGTAAAGCATACACATACTAAGGGCGGTAATAGCCGCCGTCTCGGTACGTAAAATTCTTTTACCCAAGGACACAATAATACCGCCCGAATTTTCAGCGAGCTCAATTTCCTTTTCGTCAAAACCGCCCTCGGGACCAATAAGAATACCGACTTTCATACCCTTTTGCATTTTTGAGAGTGCATTTTTAGTTGACTTCATACCCTCTTTTGACTCGTAGGGAACAATAAAAAGGTCCATTTCCTCAGCCATTTTCAAGGCATTTTTATAGGACATAATCTCGAAAACGTCGGGAATTACCGTTCTTTTGCTCTGCTTTGCGGCACTTTCGGAAATTGCCTGCCAACGGCTCTGTTTACTTTTCTTTTTCTTTTCCTCAACCTTTACAACGCATCGGCTCATTTCAACGGGAATTACACCCTCAGCACCCAGCTCAACCGCTTTTTGAATAACAAGCTCCATCTTGTCGCTCTTGGGAAGTCCCTGAAAAAGATAGAGTTTAACGGGCAAACTTGTATCCTGATAGTTTTCTTGCACTATTTTAGCAATGGCGGTATCCCCCGTAATTTCCTCGAGAACGCACAAATCACTTTTACCGTTCAGGCTGACTAAAAATTCGTCCCCCACTTTCATACGAAGAACATTTTTAATATGATTATAGTCCCCGTCGGTGATATAATAAAAATCCCCGTTGCGGTTACTGTCATTTACAAAAAAATTATGCATTGTAACACATCCTTCAAATTCAATTATAACAAATATATAATACCTTTACAACGGCAGATAAAAATTATTTTTATACTAAAAACCTTGACAATGACTTAAACAATATGTATAATATCATTTGCTTGACAAGTAAGCATCTGCTGATATAGCTCAGGTGGTAGAGTGCATCCTTGGTAAGGATGAGGTCACCGGTTCGAATCCGGTTATCAGCTCCAAAATAAAGGACTTCTTCGGAAGTCCTTTATTTTTTGTTTTTATTGATATTTCCATAATTTTGTGATATTCTAAAGTTACCACACAAATCGAATATTGGGCATATTATAAGGGAATGTTTTTTACTTCGGTAAAAATGCATTCTCCAATTGTGCATTCCTTGTGATATGCCTATGATTTGTGTGGTAGCAATCAGGGGTTATGCGTTTTTCGGTGTGTGTAACTTCGGTTGCACACACTTTTTAAATTTAGAAAGAAGGAAAAATTTTGAACAAGAAATGGTATGAAAAAACATGGTTTATAATTGTAATGTTAATTACGGTTTTTCCTGTCGGCATATTCTTTATGTGGAAATTGACCAATTGGAAAAAGCCAGTTAAAATTATAATAACTGTTGTTTTGGCTTTAATTGGAACAATAACATTATTCTCCGGTATGGGTGATAACTCGATCGACTATGTTGATACTACAGAAAACACAACTATTTTTGAAGAAACTCTTATCGAAGAAACCATTGAGACAACTCCTACTACAACAGACAGCACAACAGTAAAAGATCTTAATGTTCAAACTACTCTCCTAACCGCACAAGAATCACCAATAGTTCCAACTACAACAGAAACCGCTACAAAAAAACAACCTACAACAGAAAAACAAACTACTACTGAAAAGCAAACTACCACCGAAAAAGAAACTACTCAAATTGAGTATGAACCCGAATACTCACCAATGGTCTGGATTCCGCAATCAGGTTCAAAATACCACAGCCATGCAGGTTGTAGCGGTATGAAAAATCCCTCTCAAGTATCTTTAGAAAGTGCTCAAAATATGGGTTACACCCCATGTTCAAGATGCTATTAATACATAAAAAATCACTCCGCAAAAACGGAGTGATTTTTTTATATACGTATAAAACACCTCACGGATCACAATTACCGCAAGGTGAATATCCTTGAGCAATTAAATCTTCTCTGCTGCCCGTGTATTCGGCTCTGTTACTTTCAGAAATTTTGTCCGCAGAACCGCAATCGGGATAGTGGAATTTATTAGTACCGGTATTGAGAATATAAGTTGTACCTGTTACAGTTCCGCCCGATGAACCGCCCGTTGAATCTCCTGAACCTGTACAAGAATCCGTACTTTCTCCTGTTGCGTAATTAATGGTTATGGTCGGTTGATTGTTATAACAATACACATTAAATGATATACCTTCGCCCTTATCCTCTACGGAATACGCTTCTATCTGCACTCCACGAGCAACATGTTCATTACCATTAAATACAGGTGTAACTCTGTAAAGGACGTGATTTCCTGTTTCCTCGATATAGTCGGCTACCATATTTTCAAACGGCAACATACCGTCCACGTTAAGGTAACGCGTTCCTGTAATAAGATTCTTTTCATTTGCATTTTCAGCAGAAAGCTGGAAACCTATAAGGTGACAACGATTATAAAGATATTTGCCATCAACACAATCATATTTTACCGTTTGCCAACCGGAAGGTTTTACTGAACCTATACTTCCCCTATCTTCAGTGGGCATAGTTTCAATACCAAGACAAGCGAACGCAACACCGCAACGACCGAGAGAATCAAGAGCAGAGTATTTTTCAAAATACTTAGAAATTCTGTCATAAGCAGAAAGTCCCGGAACATTATTGTTTATAACAACATATGGTGTTGAGCCGTCAAATGCCGGTATTTTTTTAAGATTAGCCTTATAAGCACCATTGGCGGTAAACTTAATTGCAACACCTGTGGAACTATAACTACTTACAATGTTTGAATAATATGCTTTTACAGTATATCTATAGGTTTGATTAACGTAAACGTTTTTATCAACGTATGCATTAGTCTTCACTGCACCAAGATAAGTCCACGATGTGGCATTATTCACTTTACGATAAACTCTGTAACCCGTTGCACCCTTTACTGCTCCCCATGTTACTTTTACAAGTTGGTTATTCTGTGTAGCCTTAAAACTTGCGGGATTGGAAAGTCTTTTTGTGGCAGTACCGGTTGCATTATAAGAACTTAAAGTCGAGCCGTTGTATGCTTTTATTGTATAGGTGTAATTTGTACCGCTTGATACCTTTTTGTCGCCATAAGAATTACTCTTAACTGCGCCAAGATATGTCCACGATGTGGCATTACCTGCCTTACGGTAAACCTTATAACCTGTTGCACCCTTTACCGCGCTCCAGGTAACCTTTATTCCTGTTGCAACATTTGTAGCCTTAATACCGGATGGATTAGCAAGTCTTTTTATAGCAAGACCGCTTTCATATTTACCATAAGAACCGCTAACTAAAGCTCTGACCGTATACCTATAAGTTGTACCGCTTACAGCCTTTGTATCTGTATACGTATTGGATGTAACTGTTGCAATACAAGACCAACTTCCGTTTGCCACACGTCTGTAAACCTTATATTTAGTAGCACCCTTTACCTTATTCCAACTGACTTTTACACCTTTTGCGGTATTCGCAACGCCTGTAAGATGCGGGATTTTCGAGTTAGTTGCAGCAGCAATTACTTTTATTTGCCCATCGGGGTTTATTACCTCGGATACAGGTGTACTGAAAGAAATGCTGAACAGTATTACTAAAGCTAATACTATGGCACTTATTTTCTTTTTCATATTTATCACTCCTGTTAATTATTTTATCACACATACAAAGCTGTTTCAATACGAATTTTCCTGTTCACTGTTACCTCACAACATTAAAACACAAGAAAATATTTACAATATATATTTTTTTGCTATAATATTATATGTATATCACTTTTCTCGAAAGGAATGATAGTATGAATATTTCAAAGAAAGTTCTTGCTTTGGTTTTGTCTCTTGTTATGTTGGTTGGTTGTTTTTCTTCAACTGCTTTTGCAATCGAAGATACCTATATCCCCTCTATCATAATCCCGGGTGTTTTCCAAAGTGAAACAAAATATTACGAAGACAACGTGGCAACCGATGCCGAACCCCCATTTTTTATGGATTCTACAGTCGAAATTGTCGGTATGGCACTTACCGATGCACTTATACCAATTTCCAAGCTACTTGTAACTCAGGAGGATAAAGACAATCAAGCCGCCCGGGCAGTTGCCGATATTCTTGGTGAGGTTCTTGTTGAAAAAAACCGTTGCGATGAAAACGGTCAATTCATTCACGATGTCCGTGCAACAAAATATAACGACAGTTTCGCAGACCTTAGTGATTATGACCGCGAGTATATCCTTGATCAGGTTCCCTTGCAGAATTATGTTGATATCGCGGGTGAAGAAAACCTCTATTTTTTCTCTTATGCATCTTTCGGAAATATGATCGGCACAGCTCAGGAGCTTTATGATTTTATACAGTTCGTTAAAGAAGACTCCGGTTCTGATAAGGTTAATATTGTTCCGATCAGCCAGGGTGGTTCAGTTGCCAATGCCCTTATGCAAATTTATGCAGACAATAACCGTTCCGCAGCAGAAGATATTAACAGAATTGTATATGTTGTTCCTGCTCTCGATGGTTCAATCCTTATAGGTGAAATCTACCAATACGGACTTATTGACGATGCGGAACTCTATACAACAATGCTCCCCTCTCTTATGGGCGAAGAGGATATGATCGGATATCTTATTAACATCGTCCTTCGTGTTATGCCTAATGCAAATGTAAACAGTATTCTTGATACGGTAGTTCAAACACTTATGTATGACTATATGAGGTATTCCACACTTATGTGGGGTCTTTGTCCCTCCGGTAATTACCCTGCATGTCGCGAAATGTACCTTATGGACGATGGTCTTGAGGAAATCCGCAGACAAACCGATTGGTTCTATAATGCACAATGTAATCGTTACAAAAACATCGAAAATGCTATAAAAGACGGTGTTGAGGTATTCGATATTGTTGACTACAATGTTCCCCTTTACCAACTCGTTGATTCATGGGACGATGTAAATGCCGATGGTATAATTCAGCTCGACTCCGCCTCAATGGGTGCATTCAGTTACGGTGTTGATATACAACTCGGTCCGGATTACGTCGCAACTCATAACAACTGCGAAGACCCGCAAAACCACAACCACACCGACCCCAACGGTATTGTTGATGCCTGTACGGGACTACTTCCGGAAACCACCTTTTACTTCTACAACCAGAACCACGAAAAAACCGCATCAAACGATGTTATTATGAAACTTGCTTGTGCACTTCTTACCGACAATAACTTCACAAGTGTTCATTCCTATCCTGATAAATTCCCTCAGTTCAATGCTTGCAGAAACTCAAAGGGTCTATTGAATGACATTAAAAAAATGAAGGAAATGGATAAAAGCGACCTTACGGCAGAAGAAATCGCACTTATCGACGATGCAATTGCACAAGTTGAAGCTGTACTCGAAAATACAAATGTTGACAGTAAAGCTTATACAGAAGCAGAAAATAATTTTTATGCGGTACGCGAACAGATTCAAAACAGAAATGCAGAATCGAAAGAGAATACCGCGTATCTGGATTTCAGTGTTCTTCTTACACACTTATTCCAAGTACTATCAGATTTTCTTTACAAATACTTTGGTGGATTGGGTTTTAGTGAAATGTAATAAATTGCAACCTTAAAGACCCAAAGTAACAAACTCCCATCGATTAAAATATACAAATACGAGGCGGATTTTTTCGCCTCGTATTTTTTCTCTGATTAGTATAACGCGAAGCCTTATCATCCCTGTCCGCATAGCGGATAGGGAGGGGGACCATTGCCTACGGCAATGGTGGTGGGTAGTTCTCTTGCTC